>JACMIO010000030.1 GCA_014381105.1 bacterium
CTTTCCATTTCACATATCCTCTATCCATCAATCTTTTTACAGCTACAGAGTCATGACCTGATGCGTCAATTACTATTTTTGATTCAAGAGCGACAGGATCCACACATGTTATATTTCTTGGTAATGCAGAGACAGGCATCCAGTTCACGACAACTCCACTTACTTTATCATTTTTCAGAACTAGATCATCAAATTTGGTCAGCTGGAGGAATCTAACTCCTGAATCACACGCTGATGCAATTAGCTTTGAGCAAGCGTGAGGTCCCCAAGTGGCAAATAGTGAATCTGAAATCTTTCTATAAGGTACTCCAAGTTCATCCCAAATCTTATTTGCTGGATATCTAACAGTTACAGGATTCATCATATATCCTCCCACCCAATATCCTCCACCGATGTAGTTATTCTGCTCAATTATGAGCGTTTGAACACCGTTTTTGCATAATTCTCGTCCCGCCATCAATCCTGCAGGTCCGGCACCGATTATTATTACATCGCAATCGCTATATTCCATCAATGTTTCATTGAACATTTGTGCAATAGTTCGCGTTATGTCTTTTTCACTTGTCTCCGTGAAAATTTTTTCCATGTTTCAATTAACGCTCTGTCTTGTATTAATATTATGTGTATTCCTAGTTTTAATTTGGGGCTCTAAGGCCATAAATTCAAATTTTAATTAAAAGAGTATTGTGAGTACATTCAATGTCAGACCCTACGGCCAGGCGACTACTTTGGTATCTATTTGCGGGTTCAAAGGGAGGTGAAAATAGAATCAAGATAATAAATTTGCTACTGGATACCCCGCTCAACATAAATCGCATGGCTGAAGTTTTGGATCTTGACTATAAGGCTGTTCAGCATCACGTAGATGTATTGGAAAAAAATAATTTAGTTTACCGTATGGGTGAAAAATATGGAATAATGTATTTTGTTTCAAATTATCTAGAATCTAATATGGATACGTTTAGGGAGATCGTAACAAAAATAAACAAATCAAAAATAGGTTAGAATTTTAATACAATATTTCATATGTGATTTTCTGAATTAAAATAACAAAATGTAAATTTATTTGATTCTAAATTGTTCTAGATAAAGGACCACTTCTTACCTTTTCAATAATATCCTCTAACAAAGTAGTCAATTCTGACTTGTGCGAATTCAAATATTCTTGACCCTTATCGTTTAGTCTAGCCTGATAAAGTCTCAAGTCGCGATGCTGATCAAAAAATTGTTCAATCATTGTATTTCCGTGTTTGGATGGGTTTGTTAGTTGCTCAAAGGAATCCACAGTCTGGTTCAAGTCGCCATTTTTGACAGCCTCTGTGGATTTATCTAGGATTTCAATAATGTCTTTTATCTCCTGAATAGGTGCGGAGTATTCCTTAGGCTTGAGAAATCCAGATCTTTTTACCTCTCCCAATTTATCTGATATATCCCTCGAAAGCTCATAGTACTCTTCCTTACCCGTAATTGATTTCTTTTGCTTTATTGTCACCAACCCCTTCATACTTAATCTCATAATCGCTTCTTGAACATCTTGACTATCCATACCTGTTGCCCAAACAATTTTTCCCGCGTAGTCATACCCCTGTCGTAATGATTCAAGTACAACTACCTCAATAATTCTCATGAAACCTTCTTCAGCACGAGCGTTTTCAAAATCCTTATCCCGTACGGCTTTTTTTGCATGTGAAATGTCAATTTCAATTGCCCTCTTTAGGGCTTCCATTCCATTGTCTATCTTGCCATCTAATGTGAGATAACATGCATAGTTATACCAAACCAAACCATCGCTAGGATTAGAGTCTAATGCTTTGGTACAACATTCTATGGCCTTGGTATAGTTATTCATCTTATAATACGCCAGTCCCTTTAAGTTCCAAGCTTCATGATTGTCAGGATCTATGTTTAATGCCATATCGTAAGAAGAAATAGCGAAGGAATAATCTCGTAAATGAAAATGGGCGTATCCCTTTTTAATCCAGGCTTCCACATAATTTGGGTCTAATCTCAGAGCTAATTCAAAACTACGAATTGCATCACTTAACTTGTCGTTTGACATGTAATTTACGCCTTTCTTATATAGGTCACGTACTTGGAAATCGAGATGATCCGTACCTTTAGCTACTTCGGGTTTAGAATTATCCTCCTTCTCTTTAGCTCTGAAGAATCTGCTCATCGCTAATGATTACTCGTATCAAGATAAATACATTTGGACAACTAAAATCTTGTGGATTAAAGTTCAAAATTTGCCTATTGACATGTCCATCAATAACGACATTCAGTAACTACGAACGATTAATTTTTGCATACTATTCAATCTATCTATTCTGAATCCAAATGTTATCTTGATTTATTCAATCCCGAAATTAAAAAATCATAGGGCCGAATAATTTTGCAGATTTGATATCCTATATTAAATTATTTTTATAATATCGAATGATCGGCCAATTCAAGAAGATCAAGAAGAATCATTGTTACTATCTGAAGGAATATTATTGAAGCAAAAATAGTGGGCTCATTATTTGCCCCTTTTTGATTTCAGGGTGATTAATAAAACGCTAACTTAAGATGATTCCTGAAGAATATGATACTTTCAGTAGTAATCATAATTTTATTGGATGTTCTGTTAGAAAGTTACAAACATCATGGTTTTTAGCTTTAATCAAATATGGATAGCTAGGATCTTAGCAAGGGATTGAGATAATCTATTACTGATTCAATAGAAAATATATTTGAGATTCTAAATTTGATA
>JACMIO010000004.1 GCA_014381105.1 bacterium
CAACTTTACAATAATATGCTCCATATCCTTGGCTGTGATTGGACCATCACCAATTCCGTACTTGACTTCATCTTCTGCCACTTTCATAATTTCAAGACGATTTCTGATACCCTTTATAATTGAAGTCGGCGTTATTCCATGCTCTTCATTATATTCTTTTTGAATATTCCTTCTTCTATTTGTCTCACTAATGGCTTTTTGCATGGAGTCGGTGATTTTATCTGCGTACATAATTACTCTTCCTTGCAGATTTCTAGCAGCTCTACCGATGGTTTGTACAAGAGAGGTCTCTGATCTTAAAAAGCCTTCTTTATCGGCATCAAGAATTGCAACCAATGCAACCTCTGGAAGGTCAAGTCCTTCTCTTAAGAGGTTAATTCCAACCAAAACATCAAAAACTCCAAGTCTTAAATTACGAATAATTTCAATTCTCTCCAATGTATCAACATCTGAGTGCAGGTATTCGACTTTGATATCAAGCTCCTTTAAATAATTGGTCAAATCTTCTGCCATCTTTTTGGTAAGTGTTGTAACCAGTACTCTGAAGCCCTCTTCAACAGTTTTATTTATTTCTCCAAACAGGTCATCTATCTGTCCTTTAACGGGTCTGATATCTATATCTGGGTCAATGAGTCCTGTCGGTCTTATGATCTGTTCAACGATCTGAGTCGAATGCAGCTTTTCATATTTGGAAGGCGTCGCACTAACGTATATAGCCTGGTTAACCCTACCTTCAAATTCACTGAATTTGAGGGGCCTATTATCGAAAGCGGAAGGCAGCCTAAAGCCAAAATCAATGAGTGACTCTTTTCTTGAACGGTCACCATTATACATAGCACCGATTTGAGAAATCGTAACATGTGATTCATCGATTACCAAAAGAAAATCCTTTGGAAAAAAGTCTATTAATGTAAAAGGTGAACTTCCTGGCTCTCTCCCACTCACATGCCTTGAATAATTCTCAATTCCTTGACAGAATCCAATTTCAGTCATCATTTCCAGGTCATAATTTGTTCTTTGCTCTATTCTCTGAGCTTCAATCAGTTTGTCCTCACTCTTAAAAAATTTCACTCGTTCAAGCATCTCTTCTTCTATACCCGCGATAGCATTAAACATTTTTTCTCTTGTCGTGACATAATGGGATGCTGGAAAAATAGCAACATGAGTTCTAATTCCCAATATCTCGCCAGTTAAATAGTCAATTTCAGTAATTCTGTCAATTTCATCACCAAAAAATTCGATTCTCATAACCTTTTCAGAGGTGTAAGCAGGAAAGATTTCGACTACATCTCCTCTTACTCTAAACTTACCACGTCTGAAGTCAATATCATTACGTTCATATTGGATTTCAACTAGCCTTCGGATGATATCATCACGGTCTCGCTGCATTCCTGGTCTTAAAGATAACATTAGATTTTTATAGTCCTCAGGATCGCCTAATCCATAAATACAAGATACGCTAGCAACAATGATTACATCTCTTCTCTCTAAAAGAGCTGCTGTTGCTGAATGTCTGAGTCTATCTATTTCATCATTAATTGATGAATCTTTTTCAATAAAAGTATCCGTATGCGCTATATAGGCTTCGGGCTGATAATAATCATAGTAACTAACAAAATACTCAACCGCATTATCAGGAAAAAACTCTTTAAATTCGCTGCAAAGCTGGGCTGCCAGAGTTTTATTATGCACAATAACCAAGGTTGGTTTTTGAACCTTTTCAATAACATTTGCAATGGTAAAAGTTTTACCAGAACCCGTTACACCTAACAATGTTTGATGCTTGCGGCCGGACATAATTCCCTCAACCAATTTTTCAATGGCCACTGGTTGATCCCCTGTAGGCGGATATTCTGAGACTATTTTAAATTCAGACAATCTTCCACCTTCTTAAGTAAATTTGGTTAATCTTTACCATCTATTATATCATAATAAAATAAAAAAGCAAACATGTGTTTGCAGTTATTTGTAGTAATTATCCCCATTTTTTTATTAGGGTATA
>JACMIO010000005.1 GCA_014381105.1 bacterium
CGTTCTTTCGAATCCCTGAAAAACCCAAAATAGAAAAAGGCCACAAATGATAATACGAATAGTGTGATTGAGATCATGATATCTGATAACGTATATTGCAAGCTAAAATCAAACATATTCATGTGATATCATGTGATTTAGTGGTATATTTATTAAAATTTTTCTATATCAGCACCAGCTTTGCTATCACATCATCAACCAAGGAAATCACATTGCTTAACGTATTTGTATCGATTTCATCACTTCGTTTGTTCAACATCACATTCAATTGATTATTTAGTTGATCCAACACAGAAAATGTTCCAACATCTAAAACACTGAACAGACGCAACAGCAATATTGTATAAACAATCCTTCTTACCTTCGTTCTGCATTGTCCTAATTGTCGATAATATGCTCCAGAAGTCATCTTTTTACTGGGTTTCGACTTCATGATTTTGTTATAAATGATTGATGTTTGCTTTTCAGTTAATATAGAATTTACAACAAAATGGTTCAAAATAGATGTATAATTTAAATTGCTATTTTCCATTTACTATACAAATTTGTATAGTACGATATTATTAACTTATTGTATTCAAATAACTGCTCAGTAATTGTCTAAATTCTCTAATGAGATTATTATTATACGAGTATTTACTTTGTGAGAAATGATGGAAATACAAAGCATCGAAAAATACATTCTGGACGAAATCAAGAAACAAAGAACCTTATGCTTTCCACTTATCGATTCCGAAAACACTTCTAAGACTATAGAACTTGCTAAAAGATTGGAACAACTTGGAGCTTCAGCAATACTAGTCGGCGGCTCATCAACATCGGATCAAATTGAATTATCAAATTTTGTGACAGAGTTAAAAAATAATGTCAAGATCCCCATCATCTTGTTTCCAGGAAATATCACAGGAATATCACCAGCTGCAGATGCAATTTTGTTCAGCTCATTACTTAACTCTGAAAATCCTTATTATATCACAGGCGCCCAGGCACAAGGGGCGTTGGTCATTAACAAGTATAATATCGAAGCCATTCCAACTGGCTACCTTATCATTGGTGAGGGGTCCACTGCTTGGTTCATAGGTCAAGCCAGATCGATTCCTTTCGGGAAGGCAAATATTGCTGTCATGTACGCGTTGGCAGCACTATACATGGGTATGCGTTTTTTATACCTCGAAGCAGGTTCAGGAGCGTCACAGAATATTCCACCGGAGATGGTGAGCATTGTAAGAAAATTCTACAAGGGAATTTTGATAGTTGGTGGAGGAATCAATTCGGCTGAGACGGCTAAAAAAATATCAGATGCAGGTGCTGACATTATTGTTATTGGAACCATGATTGAAAGAGAAAAAGACTGGGAATCAGAATTTGTTAATATTATGAAAGCAATAAGAAATTGAGTACCAATACCAAGGAAAGTAATGCCGCACAAATTCCTTCAAATTATTTACAATATCACAAGATTATTTCACAATACATTGAAGATTCAATCTCTACCGCACAATTGGCTAAAAAACACGGCCTTGATATATCTGAAAAGGTAGAATCCCAAATTGGATATGATTTACCAGACAGAATAGCAAAAATACATGAAATCGATATTTCAAATAGGTTAAGAACACTTCTTCCAAAACTAGGAAAGGAACTAACAGCACTAAAGATATCCGAAGAAATAGTCCTCGGGAAATATGGAGGAACAACTATTGAGGAGAAACTAAACAATGCAGTAAGAGTAGGACTGTCTGTTGTCACAGAAGGTGTCACAGTGGCACCGTTGCAGGGGATTTATGATGTCAAGATAAAGACAAATGCCAATAGAACTCAATATCTATCCGTTTCTTTTGCTGGACCAATAAGATCTGCAGGAGGAACCGAGGCTGCAGTAACAATGCTTATTGCAGATCATGTCAGGAAAGTTATTGGATTAGACAAGTATATTGCAAATTCATTCGATGATGAAATTAGTAGATATGTTGAAGAATTAAGGATTTATGAAAGGGAGGTTGGCAACTTCCAGTTCAAGGTTTCTGATAAGGACGTTATCCATTGCATAGGTTCTCTTCCAGTAGAAATTGATGGTGTGGACACGGATCCCGTAGAAGTAATAGGTCATAGAAATCTGCAGAGAGTTGCTACTAATAGAGTGCGTGGTGGTGCACTGAGAGTAATGAATGATGGTTTGATAGGTAGAAGCCGAAAGCTATTGAAGATTGTTGAGACCCTAAAATTGGAAGGATGGGATTGGCTTAAGAATCTCGAAGGAGCTATTCAAACTCCAGAAGATGATACAGTATCTCACAGGATGACTGAAGTCATAACTGGAAGACCTGTTCTTTCAATGCAGAAAAAAATCGGCGGTTTTAGATTGCGTTATGGAAGAAGCTGTAATACAGGATTTTCTACCATTGGAATTCATCCAACAATTCCGATTTTACTAAATTATGCAATTGCAGTTGGTACACAAATAAAAATTGATGCACCAGGTAAGGCTTCTACTATAGCCCTAGTAGACAGTATCGAACCACCAATTGTAAAACTAAGCGACGGGAGTGTGATGAAGATAAAAACAATTGATGAGGCAAAATCCGTAGCCAATAAGATTACAAAAATTCTTTATCTTGGAGATATTCTGATAAGCTATGGAGACTTTCTCGAAAACAACACTCAATTACTTCCTTCATCATATGTAGAAGAAATCTGGGCTCTAGAACTAGATGATAAGCTAAGCAAAACGGATCCAAATTCATACTTGGAAAGTTTTGAGAGTCAGAGATTGATTGAATTAACACATTATCCATTGGAAAAAAGACCATCCGTTACCGAAGCATTCAGAATCAGTCAACATTTTGATATTCCATTTTATCCTGGATATGTTTTTTATTGGAGTGTCTTAACAGAGGACGAATTTAATAATCTAATCATCAATTTAGTAGAAGACAAAGAGCAAATAAAAAACACTAATGAAAAGCTCTTTACTAATGATCCAAGACTAAAGGAAATTTTTGAAAAACTTGGGATATCACATTCGCTTTGTTTTGATAACAGCAAAATAAGAATAGATGATCCCGATCAACTATACATTCTAACTATGTTGACAGCGAGGTGCCTGGAATATGGATCGGACCTTGATAAATTCTTAAGATCAACGATTCCCTCCGACTTTGATCCGAATCATATTAAAATGCATATTTTAGATCGTGTTTCTAAGTTACTAAAGGTTAGTATAAAAGAAAAATTCTCTTCTTCAATTGCCGTTCGTGTGGGACGACCAGAAAAAGCAGCTGATAGAAAAATGAAACCTCCCGTTCATGTCCTATTCCCCATAGGAACCAATGGCGGCCCAACTAGAGATATTCTGAAAGCAATGCAAAAACCACTTTATATTGAAATTGCAAACAGAGTTTGCACCAATTGTAAATCGCCATCCATTTCTGTTTGCTGTCAAGATTGTGGCTCTACTACTCCAATTAGAATAATGTGTTCCAGCTGTAGATACGAAGTTAACGGTGATGAATCAGTCGAAGTTTGCCCTGTTTGCGGAAATCGTTTAAAAACTCATTCACCAACAAGCTATCCTCTTAAACTTGCAGTTGAAAAAGCAAAAAAGCATCTTAACACACAACCAGTTGAGCCATTGAAAGGAGTTAAGACCTTGATGGGTAAAAATAGATGCGCAGAACCTCTAGAAAAGGGAATTCTTAGGCAGAAACACAACCTCTATACATTCAAGGATGGAACCATACGTTTTGACGCAACGAATGAACCTCTAACTCACTTCAAACCAAAATGGATCAAATCAAATATTAAAAGACTAAGGGCTCTCGGATATCTAAAAGATCATGAAGGCAATGAATTGAAATCATCAGAACAACTACTAGAATTATTCATACAAGATGTAATAATACCAATTCATGCCGCAGAACATCTCGTAAAAATTACTCAGTTTGTAGATGAAGAACTGACTCGATTTTATGGGCTTGAAGCATTTTACAACATGAATTCAATAGATGACCTGATTGGGCACTTAATTGTTGGTCTAGCACCACATACTTCTGTAGGAATAATTGGTAGAGTCATCGGATTTGTCAATTCCCAAGTCTGTCTTGGTTCACCAATCTGGCATTCTGCTAAACGAAGAGATTGTGATGGCGACGCAGATTCCATAATGTTACTAATGGATATTTTTCTAAATTTTTCGAAGGAATACCTTCCCGATAGAATTGGTGGATTAATGGACGCACCATTACTTATCCAACCTTTAGTTTTTCCACATGAAGTTCAGAGGCAAGCCCACAACATCGATGTTGATGAAAAATATCCACTGAATTTCTATAGATCTTCTTGGAATATGGAAAAGACCAGTGTAATCGATAACATTGATCTCGTGAAATATCGTCTGGGACAGGCAAATCAATTCTTTGATTATAAATTCACTCATCCCACTGACAATATCATGCTGGATCAATCACAGAGTTTGTATTCGACTTTGAACACGATGGAAGAAAAGCTAAAGATGCAAATAACTACTGCCAAATTGATTAATGCCGTTGATGCCGACGAAGTAATGGCCATGGTCTTAACGACTCACATCTTACCTGATATCATGGGAAATTTGAGGGCCTATTCATCACAGTCATTTAGGTGTACTAAATGTGGACAAAAATACAGAAGGATGCCATTAGTTGGTAAGTGCCTGGAGTGCCATAATGAATTATTACAGACAGTATCACGAGGTTCCGTAGAGAAATATGTAAAAACCGCACTAAACATTTGCTCAGAATTTAAGATAAACGAATATCTAACCAGTAGAATAGACACACTGAAAGCGGAACTAAATTTGTTGTTTAAAGAGGATGTAAAGGATCAACACACAATTATTGATTTCATTTAAATGCAAATTGGTTGGCGATTATTGAAACTTCTTGTTAATAGTAAATTATCTAAAAATTATAATTTTGACATAAAAACTCACAGAATTTGAATTTTTTGTTATTTATGTCAAGCACTAAAATAATAATCAGAAGCATACAATTAGAATATAAAAGACTTGATTGATAATTGGAAAATATGCTCCTAATAACTGGTGAAAGCGCTCTTTGAGACATAAAACACCTCATATTGCAATCTTTGATACTTTTAAAACAAAGAAAAATAAGTTCACAGGCGAGGCTAAAAGACAGAGGGGCATTATTACTCATCTGGCAGTGGAAAAAAATCCAGAACTAAAAACTCGAACGGCCATTGCACATGTAATTGCAAAGAGTAATGGTATTCTCTGGCAGAATATCTATTCCGGAATATTCAAGGATCTCGATGAAGTTTTGATACCCTCAGGTGTGGTTAAAGAAGCAGGTCGGCTGCCACTTAGGCGTGGACCAAAGGCACTCCAATTAGAGGGAGTTCCGTTCTATGAATTAACAGAAACAGGAATTTTAGTTGCATCGTCCATTGAAGAGCTGGGAAATATCAGAATGACAATACTCGAGTCTTACTTCAATAATCTGAATAGTAATATTTCTGGTAATGACGTCATGAAAAAAAGTATTTTACTCCTATTAAAAACAATACCATCATTTGTAATAAAAATTATTAGTGCATATATTTATGCTTACACTACCGGTGAAATTGATACCATTACGCCTATAACTATTGATAAGTTTCGTTCCGTCCTAAAAGAACAGATTTCTATAGAAAAGGAATTTATTGAATCCTATGATGTTCTGTCTCAAAACCAAAAACTACTCCTTAAAGATTTTTTCAATATATTGGCTAATTTCAATTAGATGATATTTAAAGACCAATACACATCAATCGTAATGATTTTTCATGATGTTACTGTTCAAACAAACGCTTATAATTTACCAGATCACTTAATGATGTATTATTTATGGCCGACATGAAGATTGTTTTTCTTGGAACATCCGCAGCTATTCCAACTGAAAAAAGGTGCTTGTCATCTATTGTGGTTAAAAGAGGAGGGGAATTGTTGATATTTGATGCAGGTGAAGGAATGCAAAAGAACTTCCTTCAAGCAAAATTAGGGATAAATAAGAAAATGAAAATTTTCATAACTCATATGCATATTGACCATTGTTTAGGACTAATAGGATTTTTCCAAACTATGTCTCTTTTAGGACGCACAAAAAAAATCGATATTTATGGTGAACCGAGATTGAAAGAATTTATCCACGAAAATTTTCGTATTATCAATATTGGATTGGCGTTTGAAATAGTTATTCACATTATTGATAAGGAAGGGGTAATCGCATCGGAAGATGATTATCAGATTAGCTGTTGTAAAGCTGACCACTCAATACATGCATATTCCTTTTGCATCACTGAAGATCCCAGACCAGGAGTATTTAATGTTGAGAAAGCTTCCAAGCTTTCCATTCCTAAAGGAGATTTGTATAGAAGTCTACAGCATGGTGAAGACGTACTTGTTGATGGAAAACTAATAAAATCAAATGAAGTCGTTGGGCCCAACAGAAAGGGCCGTAAAATAGGTGTATCTGGGGATACCAGACCGTCTCCTGAACTTAGAGATTTTTTTAATTCATGCGATATCTTAATTTTCGAATCAACTTACAATCATGATTACCAAACTAAAGCAATAGAGACATTTCATTCAACTTCTACTGAGGCTGCCCTACTCGCCAAGGAATCTCATTGCAGCAAGTTAATTCTTACCCATTTCAGTTCAAGGTATGATGATCCAAATCTTCTCTTGGACGAAGCAAGAACCATTCACAGGAATGTAGATTTAGCTGAAGATATGAAAACATTTTACGTTCCATACACAGAATAACGAATTCATGTAGCTAATTTAACACTTTTAAATAGTTGTTCAAAAAATATTTTCATATTCTTACATTGCAAAAAAACAACACTTTGATTATTTCAGATAACCGAAATTATTCTCTTGCAAAAAAGATTTCAATAGATCTGGATGTGCCGTATAAAAATGCCGAATTACGTGTATTTGCAGACGGAGAAAGCAAAATCAGACTTGATAATGTAGCTAAGAAGAATTGCATCATCATTCATTCCACGTACCCTCCTACAGATCAGCATCTCATGCAATTGTTCATGACTATCTACAAATGCAAAGAAGACGGCGCCAGCGATATTTGTGTGGTTAATCCGTACTTGGCATACACAAGACAGGATAAGGTATTTGTTGACGGAGAGATAGTAACCATCAATCTAATTGGTCGACTTTTGGCGTCGCTAGGTGCTACAAAGTTAATAACTATTGATAGTCATAGTCCAGGATCACTGAATTATTCTTTTGAACAACTATTTAAAA
>JACMIO010000006.1 GCA_014381105.1 bacterium
GATTTTGTTTCGAGAGATAGTAGTTATTATGAAAATATCCTAAACGAAATGGCAAAGAATAATACATTTTCACATATCGGAAATGTGACTTGGGTTAAAATGTTACCATTCAAAAACCTGACCCAGATCCAAAATATTGACCAGGACAACAAAACGTCCCTCGCACTGAATTTTATGGAAGAATAACGGCATATTTTTTTAGAAATTTCGATTCATTTTCTATTAGTGTAGGATGGTGTCATTTTTGTATTGGTGCCACATCTAAAACCGATTAGCTTTCTCATTCTAGTGAGAATAATTACGCAACCCTACTGGGTCTACGAATTTGAACTATTAACTTGAACCAAAATCTAGATAAGATGTAACAATTGATGAAATGTTATCGATATTTTAGAAGAAAGCTTGGACCAATTTCATTGCCCAAAATTAGGGTTATAGGCGCTTTTCATCTCTAATTAGTACCAAAACGCCTTTAATTTCCCTTAACAAATGGCAAATTTTCCCTTAAACTGGATTAAAAGGCATTACAATCTGAGAATGTATTTATTACGGATATTAGATTTTGAATTAAGATTCTCGAATTTTGTCTTCTGATAAAAAAGATATTATAATTACGAACCATGTATATCAGCCCAAACACGAAATTTTGTCCAAAAAAGAAGCTGAAGAAGTTTTAAAGAAATACAATACAAAGCCAAGTCAGCTCCCATACATATTAATTAACGACAAGGGACTAGAAGATCTAGACGTGAGACCTGGAGATATTATTAAGATAACAAGAACGTCATTTACTGCAGGCGAAAGTGTCTATTATAGGTATGTAGTGGAGGATTAACCTTGTCACAAAAAACACTCGATATGTGGGCAATTATCCACAACATTTTGCAAAAGGAAGGAGTAGCAAGACAACATCTCAATTCCTATGGCGAATTTATTGAGAGAGGATTACAGAGTATCATTGATGAAGTTGGTGAGATAGAAATTGAGACTGCTGAATACCCCTATAAAATTAGGCTGGGTAAAATTAAACTACAACAACCACGAATAATGGAGCTTGACGGTTCGGTAACTCATGTGGCCCCTGTGGAAGCCAGACTTCGCAATCTAACCTACGGTTCACCTATTATGCTTGAATGCAGTATTGTTGAAGACGATAAAATACTAGAGTCGAGATTTATCCATATTGGAGATATCCCCGTAATGGTAAAGTCAAACGCATGTATTTTACATAATCTTCCTGAAACTAAACTTATCGAACTAGGCGAGGATCCAAAAGACCCGGGTGGCTATTTTGTAATTAATGGTTCAGAGCGAGTAATCATCGGCTTAGAAGACCTGTCATATAACAAGATACTTGTTGATACAGAAGAAACGACAGGTACCTTGGTTTACAAGGCTAAAGTTTACTCTTCAATTGTCGGATACCGTGCGAAACTGGAACTAATAATGAGACCAGACGGCTCAATTGTTGCTAAAATTCCTGGATCTCCTGTAGACATTCCACTTATCACATTAATTAGGGCTTTAGGTCTTGAATCTGATAAAGATCTTGCAGACGGTATATCTTTAAATTCAATAATACAGGATGAGTTGGAACCCTCCTTTGAAAAAGCCGGAGAAATAGTGACAAGTGGCGATGCAATTGTATACATAAGCAAGAGAATAGCACCTGGAATGTTAGAAGAGTTTCAGATAAAGAGAGCTGAAACTTTACTCGATTGGGGTTTGCTTCCGCACCTTGGAAAGAATCCTGAAAACAGAAACGAAAAGGCACTCTTTTTGGGAGAGGCAACATGTAAGTTAGTTGAACTCAGGCTTAGTTTGGTAGCATCAGATGATAAAGACCATTATGGTAATAAGGTAATAAAATTCGCAGGCCAGATGCTAGCTGATCTCTTTAGAACTGCATTTAGAAATCTTGTACGCGATATGAAATATCAACTGGAAAGGTCAGGTCAAAAACGAGGGATAAATGCGGTTGCAGCTGCAGTAAGACCCGGAATAATTTCTGATAAATTAAACAACGCCATCGCAACAGGAAACTGGGGAAGGGGAAGAGTTGGTGTAACCCAGTTATTAGACAGAACAAATTACATTTCAACTATTAGCCATCTCCGTCGAATTCAATCACCTTTGAGCAGAAGTCAGCCTAATTTCGAAGCAAGGGATCTTCATTCAACGCACTTTGGTAGAATATGTCCAGCTGAAACTCCTGAAGGATCAAACTGCGGTCTAGTAAAAAATATTGCTTTATCTTCCATTATTTCGGTAAGTGTTTCTGTTTCAGAGATAATCGAAAAATTATATGAGTTGGGAGCACATCCTGTTGAAGAAGCGTCTGACATATTGCGTAAGAGTGGTACCAGGATATTTGTAGATGGACGCCTTATTGGTTACTACGATAACGGACAGCATCTTACAGATACGCTAAGAAGTTTGAGAAGATCTGGGAAAATTCATGCACATGTTGGAATTTACTTTTACTCAAACGAAAATGAAATCGCAACAAAGCGACTTTATGTAAGTTGTAATTCCGGAAGAATACTTAGACCTCTTGCAATAATAAAGGAAGGAAAACCGGTAATAACACTGGACGTGCTTGACTTGATAAAGAGGAACATGAAATCATGGTCTGATTTGTTATGGATGGGTATGATAGAGTTAATTGACGCAAATGAAGAAGAAAATTGTTATGTGGCAATGGACTACGCCAGTCTTGAGCCAAATCACACTCATCTTGAAATTTATCCACCATCAATACTTGGCGTTGGAGCTTCTATTATTCCGTATCCAGAACACAATCAATCTCCAAGAAATACATATGAGAGTGCAATGGCAAAACAGAGTCTTGGATTTTCCACACCTTTGATGAATGCCAGTACTTATGTAAGACAACACTTTATGCTATATCCACAGATACCGGTTGTTACTACCAAAGCGATCAACCTTCTTGGACTGGAAGAACGTCCCACAGGTCAGAACTGTATTGTTACAGTATTACCATTTGAAGGATATAACATTGAAGATGCAGTAGTCTTTAACAAATCGTCGGTGGATAGAGGCCTTGGAAGAACCTTCTTCTACAGGGTATACGAGGCAGAAGCAAAACAGTATCCAGGCGGAATGAAAGACAAGTTTGAAATTCCATCATCTGATGCAAATATCAGAGGATATCGAGGCGAAAAATCATACCGTTTACTCGAAGATGACGGTGCTATTATGCACGAATCAATTGTAAACGGAGGAGATATTTTGATTGGTAGAACATCCCCGCCCAGGTTTATGGAAGAATACAAAGAATTTGAGGTAAAGGGTCCGTACCGAAGGGACACATCCATAGGGGTAAGGCCATCTGAGAATGGTGTTGTTGATTCTGTTGTGATGACTCAGTCTGTAGATGGAGGAAAAATGTACAAAATTAGGGTTAGAGACATGAGAATTCCTGAAATTGGCGACAAGTTTGCTTCAAGACATGGACAAAAGGGTGTAGTAGGTATGCTTGTTCCACAAGAAGATCTTCCTTACACTGAAGATGGAGTAGTTCCGGATGTTTTGATTAATCCCCACGCATTTCCATCAAGAATGACTGTGGGTCAGTTTATGGAGTCCTTGGCAGGAAAATCCTCAGCGCTTAGAGGAAAAGTTGTTGACGGTTCAGCTTTTGTTGGTGAAAAGGTAAACGATCTCAAAGAGATACTGGAAAAATATGGCTTCAAATCAACTGGAAAAGAGGCAATGTATGATGGACGTACAGGCAAAAAGTTCAACGCAGAAGTATATGTGGGCGTTGTCTATTACCAGAAACTTCACCATATGGTCGCTGACAAGATTCACAGTAGAGCGAGAGGACAAGTTCAGATGCTGACAAAACAGCCTACAGAAGGTCGTGCAAGAGGTGGAGGTCTTAGATTTGGTGAAATGGAGCGGGACTGTTTGATTGCATACGGTGCTTCTATGATGTTAAAAGATAGGCTGTTAGAAGAGTCGGACAAGGCGGAAGTAAATATTTGTGAACGCTGCGGATTACTGGCTTATTACGATGTAAAACAAAGAAGATATGTATGCAGAGTTTGTGGTGACAGAGCCAAAATATCGTCAGTTGCTATTGCATATGCATTTAAACTGTTATTGCAAGAGATGATAAGCCTCAATGTTGCTCCAAGGTTGATTCCAAAGGAGAAAGTGTAAAAATCATGGAAGTTGAAGATACTCTAAAAATTTTAGGCGGTATAAAATTTAGCGTTCTATCTCCCGTTGAGATACGCAAGTTCAGTGTAGTGGAAATCACTGCCCCAGAAACATATGATGAGGATGGGATGGCTGTTCAAGGTGGTTTGATGGACAATAGACTAGGAACATTGGAACCGGGCCAAAAATGTGGAACCTGTGGAAATACATCTGCTAATTGCCCCGGACACTTTGGCCACATTGAATTGGCTGAAGCAGTTCTGCACATTGCCTTTGTTGATGATATTCACAAATTGTTACTTGTATCTTGCAGGTCATGTAGCAGGATAAAACTTTCGAACGAAGATCTGGCAAAATTCAAAGAGCTTATAGATACAAAGGCCGCATATGCGGTAATTACCCTTGAACATATCAAAGAGGACATAATAGAAAAAGCCAAGAAGGTAAAAATCTGTCCTCATTGTCAAAAGGAACAATATGATCTAGTATTTACAAAGCCTACAATATTTGTAGAAAAAACAGAGATTGGTGAAAACAGGCTTCTTCCGATTACCATCCGAGAAAGACTGATGAATATTCCTAATGAGGATCTTGTTTTGCTGGGCTATGATCCCGAAACAGCAAGACCTGAATGGTTTGTTCTCCAGGTCCTACCAGTTCCTCCCGTTACCGTTAGACCTTCTATTATTCTGGAAACTGGAATAAGATCAGAAGATGACCTTACGCACAAATTAGTCGACATAATTAGGGTCAATCAAAGGCTAAAAGAAAGTAAGGAAGCAGGAACACCTCCTTTAATCGTTCAGGACCTAGTAGATCTGCTTCAGTACCATGTGACTACGTATTTTGATAATGAAGTATCTGGGATTCCTCAAGCACACCATAGATCTGGAAGACCACTGAAAACACTAACACAGAGATTAAAAGGAAAGGAAGGTAGATTCAGAGGCTCGTTATCTGGCAAGAGAGTAGACTTTTCAAGTAGAACTGTTATTTCCCCGGATCCAAATTTGACAATCTCCGATGTTGGCGTACCGGTAGATGTTGCAAAGAAACTGACGATACCTGAAACAGTAAACGACTGGAACATTGAAGATCTAAAGAAGATGATAACTAACGGACCAAACGATTATCCCGGAGCTAATTACATCATTCGAACAGACGGAGTTAAAATACGACTTGATTATGTTACTGATAGAACGATTCTTGCCGATTCTATAAGTCCCGGATACATTGTGGAAAGGCATCTTCGTGATGGAGATGCGGTGATCTTTAACAGACAACCTTCTTTGCACAGAATGTCCATCATGGCACATTACGTAAAGGTACTTCCTTACAGAACGTTTAGACTACATCCGGCAGTATGTCCACCCTACAATGCAGACTTTGATGGAGACGAAATGAATCTTCATGTCCCACAAAGTGAGGAAGCACGAGCCGAGGCTGCGCTCTTGATGAGAGTACAGGACCAATTAATTTCTCCAAGATATGGCGGCCCAATTATTGGTGCAATAAGGGATTTCATAACAGGTGCATTTATCCTGACTCAGGACAAGACATTTTTGAAAGAAGACGAATTTACAAATCTGGCACTGTTAGGCGGATATTCCGGACCACTTCCTGAACCAAAGCACCTTGAAAACGGCAGAAAAATCTACACCGGAAAGCAGCTCTTTTCGCTATTCCTGCCAAAGGACTTTAATTTTGTTATCACATCAAAATGGAACAAGGCTTCTAAGGGTGAAGGCAAAGACGTTGTCATAAAGAATGGTGAACTACTGAGTGGAGTAATTGACAAGGCATCCATCGGAGCAGAAGAACCAGATAGTGTACTACACAGAATAGTCAAGGATTATGGTAACGAAGCAGCAAAGCGATTCTTGGATTCAATTCTTATTGTATTGAAGACATTTCTGACACATAACGGGTTTTCGTACGGCTATTCAGATCTATGGTTATCAGATGAAACAAGAGACGAAATTAGTAACGTTATTCTCAAGGCATATGAAAAAGTGTATGAACTCATAAAACAACACGATGATGAAACGTTACCCTTGACAAGAGGTTTATCACCTTCAGAAGCATTAGAACTATATGTAGTAAATGAACTTTCAAGAGCACGTGACAGAGCAGGCAAAACAGCTGACCGCGCTTTTCCAGATGATAATTCTGGTGTCATCATGGCATCAACTGGAGCAAGAGGTTCCACACTAAATATTGGACAAATGACTGCCGCATTGGGCCAGCAGTCAATTAGAGGTAGAAGAATTACCAAAGGATACAGAGATAGATCACTTCCTCATTTCAAACGCAATGATGCTAACCCGGATTCCAAAGGATTTGTAAAATCAAATTATAGGGACGGACTGAGCCCACTAGAATTTTTCTTCCATGCCATGGGTGGCAGAGAAGGACTAGTCGATACTGCAGTTAGGACTCAGCAGTCTGGATACATGCAGAGAAGGTTGATAAATGCACTTGAGCATATGAAAGTAGAATATGATCAAACTGTTAGAGATCCACATGGCAACATTATACAGTTTGTATATGGTGAGGATGGGATAGATCCAGCAAAAAGCGATCATGGTGAAGCTGTAAATATTTCTAGATTGATAGAAGGCGAATTACTTGTCGATGAAGGCAAGAAAGCCAACGAAAAGGAAGTTTTAGAAATAGTGAATAAACACTCAAAAACTCTTAATCCGAAAATAAGAGAAAAATTGTTACTATCTCTTAGTGAAAGTAAAATAAGTAGAGATGGTGCTAACAAAGTCGTAAAGAAAACGATTGATCTAATTAACAGAGCAATGGTAGAACCCGGAGAAGCTGTGGGAGTTGTTACAGCTCAGTCTATTGGCGAACCAGGTACTCAGATGACACTTAGAACTTTCCATTTTGCCGGGGTCAAAGAAAGAAACGTTACATTAGGACTTCCAAGGCTAATTGAACTTGTCGACGCAAGAAAGAAGCCGGTTACACCTACAATGGATGTTTATCTTGACGAAGAACATAGAGTATCAAAAGAAAAAGCGCTCAATGTGGCAAGAGATATTATATTTACAAAGGTTGCGGATCTAATTGAGAGGAGCGAGACTGATTATTCTGGTATTCTGACATTCCACATTTCTGACTCCAAATTATCTGAACGAGGATGCTCAATTGAAGATATCATGGAGGTGCTGAAGGGACCCAAGAAAAAATATGAAGTTACCCTACAGGAAGCAAAGAAAATTATTAAAATTTCTATTGCAGGCGAACCTGATGCACAAACGTTACTGACAATGAAGAACAAACTATTGAATGCCAGGGTTAAAGGTGTTCAAGATATTGAAAGAGTAACAATTGTAAAACAAGATGAAGAATGGGTTATCCAAACAGCAGGATCAAATCTATCAAAGATTATTGCAATTGATGGTATCGACACCTCCCGAATCATAACAAATAATGTTTATGAAGTTTGGCAGACTCTTGGCATAGAAGCAGCAAGGAATGCGCTAATAAAGGAAGTAACTAATACGTTGGAAGAACAAGGACTAGAAGTCGATATGAGACATATTATGTTGGTTGCTGATCTTATGACATCAAAAGGCCACCTGCAACAAATTGGGCGACACGGAATCGCAGGTACCAAAACTTCAGTGCTGGCGCGTGCCGCGTTTGAAATTACAGTACCAACAATTGCAAAGGCTTCTTTGGAAGGACAGATAGAGTCCCTTAAAGGCGTAACAGAAAACGTTATAGTGGGCGCTACTGTACCTATTGGTACGGGCATGGTCGAACTTTACATGAGTGTGAAGGATGAAAATGAAAAATCTCGAAAAAACAATTAAAGAAGCAATTAGTTCTAAGAAATGCAAAATAGGAACCAGAGAGGTAATGGGCTCAATTAAAGGCTCAAAAATTATAGTTCTTTCAAATTCATTGATTGACACTAATAAATCAAAAATCTTGGAGGAAGCAAAAGCTGCACAGGTGCCAACGTTACAATATGATGGTAATTCCGTTCAGCTAGGAAGATTGTGTAATAAAACATTTAGAATAAGTACGATATCTCTGAAAGTTGGTAGCGATAATGAAATTCAGGAATTACTAAATGAATTTGGAAACAAATGATACATATGGTCAATTGCTGCTACTTTAAAGAAATTTTTCAAATCGAATTTGTATAAATGACTGCAAAATGGAAAACCAAATTTCAAACTTACCAAACAACCCAATAATTGAGGCTAAGAATTAAATTGACTGAAAAAATCAAACTAACTTCTGGAGAACTAAGACTAATGTCTTTATTTCAGAATATAACAGGTGCAGTTGCACGTGATTGCGTTGTTGACGAGAAGATGGATAGAGTAATTTTCATTGTAAATAAAGGGCAGATGGGCTTGGCTATTGGTAAAGGTGGCTCAACTATAAGGCAGCTGCAAGGGATAGTCACAAAGAAAGTCGAATTAGTTGAATATTCAGAAGATCCTTCTGCTTTTTTGGGTAATGTGCTTAACTCTGATATGATTAACGAGATAAAGATTAATAATAGATTTGATGGTTCAAGACAGGCTGTTGTGGTAGTGGATTCAAAAAAGAAAGGCATAGTAGTGGGTAAAGAGGGACGTAATGCGGAGAAGGCAAGAATCTTGGCAAAAAGATACTTTCAGATTTCAAATGTTATGATAGTGAGTGAAGATCATGCACAGAATTATTGAGGTTAGTTGGTAATTGGCAAAATCACCCTTAGGACTATTTTCTGGTAGAGTTTTAAAATCAAAGAGAAAGAGGATGAGATGGTCAAACAAGTACTACAAGAGGCGAATGCTCATGCTAGACAGAAAGGCAAACCCCTTTGAAGGATCTCCTCAGGCAAGGGCTATAGTTCTTGAAAAAGTTGGAATCGAGTCAAAGCAGCCAAACTCTGCTGTCAGAAAGTGTGTTAGAGTCCAATTAATTAAGAATGGAAAATCAATAACAGCATTCCTGCCACGTGACGGTGCTTTAAATTACATAGACGAGCATGATGAAGTTTTGCTAGAAGGAATTGGTGGGTCGATGGGAGGTGCTATGGGAGATATTCCTGGAGTTAGATGGCAAGTGTTCAAAGTAAACGGAGTATCACTTATAGAGCTGGTATACGGGAGAAAAGAAAAGCCTAGGAGATGATATTAATGGTTACAAAAGAAACTGTCATGTTGTTATTTAACAAATGGAACACGGGTGATATTGAAATCCAGGATTCTGGCCTAAAAAATGTAATTGCACTGGATCCGGCTATAATACCGATTAGCTTTGGAAGACATGAGCATCAACGATTAAAGAAAGCTGAAGTCCACATTATTGAAAGGCTTGTAAACAAGTTAATGCACTTTGGCAAGAAATATGCAAAAAATACCGGGAGAATGGGTGGTAAAAAAGGAAGGGTGATAAAAACTGTAAAAACCGCACTTGACCTAATACATTATGAAACTGGCAAGAATCCAGTAGAGCTTTTAATCAGGGCAATTGAAAATGCTGCACCTAATGAAGACACCACTAGAATCGTCTATGGTGGTGTTGTATACCATGTCTCTGTTGACGTTGCACCGCTAAGGCGCATTGACCTCGCACTCAGATTTATTGCAGAAGGTGTAAGGGAATCAACCTACTCGAATCCAAAAACTATTGAAGAGGCCCTGGCAAAGGAGATAATCTCAGCATCGAGTAATTCCATGGAAAGTCATTCTGTAAAGAAGAAAAATGAACAAGAAAGAATAGCCATGTCTTCAAGGTAGGCATGTTTAACTTTTTCTGATATTCCAATATTTTTCTATCTTTTATTCTTTACTTGAAGATAAATTACTAATTCTGAAAGTTAAATAACGACGGATTATTGTGAAAGAATTGTAAATGAGCGCTAAGGAAAGTAAAATTTTTTCAAAAGTTTCATTATGGAGTACTAACTCGGGTAAGAAAATAATAAAGCAAGTGTTATTACGGGAAAAAGGATATAAACAATATAGTAAATACCGGAGCCAATCTGAAGGGGAATTTACAGAGTTTACAAAAAGATTTCTATTATCATTACATAAAAAACTCATTTCAGATACAAATCCGAAAGCGACAATGAAAAAATTTATCGACGAAATAGAATCTAATGAATTGTCGTTGGATGATTCAAAAATTGATTCGGTACGAGAAAGGCTTTCAAAACCGGACATACTGGCAGATAGGGTACAGAGAATATTGAATTCTAATTTTGTAAAAATGACCTTTCCTGTGTTCTCCGCATTGATTGATAGTGCCTCTGATTTCTATAAAGAACCGGTATCAAAAGAGGTAAGGACGTCCATTGTTGATGGACATGTTATTGCTATCGATCTCAGTGAACCGATGGATAGGATAATGGATGCTGACGAAGATATCGAATTCTTGGATGATTACAAACTTATGAATCCATATATCCTTGAAATAGCGCGAGAAAAAATCTCGGCAGGTGGTGATTCTGTACTTAAGGCGTTTGAGGATGGATTCAAAGACGCAAGGATTGGACAGTATATTGACGCTAGGCTAAAACTAAAACCCGAATCTATAAGCGATGAAAATATGATTGGATGTTATAAAAAGTACCGTGCGGTCATGGGTACTGCCGGTCGTAACATGGCATTTAATATGGCTCCTCTCAATGATATTTTTCATTTAGGGATGGCAAAGGCAGCTGAGTGCGTCGGATGTGGCAATGAAATGGAAGATGCAATAGTAAATGGAGGAATAAAGATTCCCTCATGGCCGCTTTACTACTCGATTGTTACAAATAATGTTGAAAAGGCATTTGAACTTACATTGACTAAAAGTGAAATCTATTTAGATGAAGCAAAGATTGCACTTGAAATGTTACCAGAAGAGATGACTATAAAGCCATTTTTGAAATTCTTGTTCCTGACCGTCAGTCACTATAATCAATACTGGTTTAACGTTATGAAGCGTCGCGATTTGTTTCCATATTTTCAAAAGAATCTCTCAATAAGTATCAAAAATTCCAAATGATTGTATTTAGTTCCTTATACTATTGATGATTCTTTGATCCACCCAAAAATATACGATTTTGTTGGCAATGAAAGATCTCGGAAGAAAATAATAGAATGGATAGTAAAATGGTCAGATGGCTCAAAACCCTTGTTACTCGTTGGGCCACCGGGTGTTGGTAAAACATCCTTTGTTCATGCATTATGTCAAGAATTTGATATTGATCTGATTGAACTGAA
>JACMIO010000007.1 GCA_014381105.1 bacterium
GTTTCTGTTTTCTCGTACCCATCCATTCAACCTATCCACTGCATAAACGTGGCGAAAGTAATGAACTCGTGCAGGATTTCCAATTAAGTTTTCACTATTGATTTTATCATTAATACTTTTCGAATTAAATTCACTAATTAAACTCTGTACCTCTATTTCCTTATTTATCTCTATTTTATATTTCTTTAGCTCTGATTCGAAATTTTTTATTTTTTTTGATAAATCTTTCTCTTTGTTTACTATCTCTTTATGAATATCATTAATATTTTCTAATATCATCGAATACCCATTGGTATCCCAAAATATTTGCAAAGCTTTTGATTTATCTCCTGCTGATTATTTCGTAGGAATGAGTCCAGTAAGGAACGAAGTTCCGTACCAGTCATATCCTCTTTAGATACCACCTGTTCGCAGATGGAATCCACCTGTTTGATTATAGCTTGTGCTTTGAACAGTATGCTCTCATATTCATGGATCCAGTTTCTATCCAAATAGCATTATGTACAATCCGATCCATTATCGCATCCGCATGAACACCACCGCCTAATCGCGTGTGCCAGTCTTCCTTATGATATTGTGTACAGAAAATGGTTGATGTACAATCGTGCCGCCTTTCAATCAGTTCAAATAAGAAATGCTGCTCGTCATCTGATATATCATCTAATAGCCATTCATCAATAATCAGCAAGCTATAACTACTGTATTTCTTCAAAAGCTTGGTATTGGATTTTAGAGTTATTGTTGATTCATCATGTTCAACAAGTAGGTCAGGTAAGCGAACATATCTTGTCCTAGTTTGTTGCTTACACGCCTGTTTTCCAATAGAACAGGCAAGAAAAGTTTTACCAGAGCCAGTGAAACCTTGAAATATGACATTTGAATTGGTGTGGATAAACTGTCCCGTAGATAATTCCTGTATGGCATTCCTATCAATACCACGATCATTGTAATAAATATCATTTACTTCCGCTTTAGGAAGCCTGAATTTTGAAAGCTTTATAAGACGCTGAATTCTACCGTTATACTTTTCTTGATATAGATAATCAGTCATTCGCTGGAGTCGTTCGTCAAAAGATAGGGTAATACAATTCACATCCTGTTGTTGGATTTCCAAAAGGGTGATGATTTCGCTAAGATTCAATTCTCGAAGTTTTCGCTTTGTTTCATCATTAATCATTGTGACTACCTCCGTAATACTCAGCACCACGGACATAACCTTTTGTAATGGGTTTCCCTTCGGATTTCTTTTCTTGCTCAATGTGTAGTTTGTCTTGATTCGCTGCAAGAATAGCCTTAAGATGATGATAGCGGGGTGTTCTGACTTTTGTCAGAGCTAGTTTGCAGGCCGTTTCCAGACGAGCCTCCGAATGGGTCTTGCTAAGCCTTAAGACGGACAGGGATGGATTATATCCCTGTTCTTTGATCTTTACGCTAGCAAAGATTCGGTCAATTACCTCGCTGGTATTCAAACCAATCGAATGTGCCCATTTTGTAATTCTTACGTCATCCCACGTAGGTTGCTGGAATTGTTCTGGCATATCTTCTGTATGCGTGGAATAGCGGTTTGTGACATACTCTGGATACTTATCATGGGTGGCAACACGTTCGCCACCAACATAGATTTCAATCGTCGTATCAGTTACTTTCAGATCTGCTCTCTTGCCTACATATTGATAAGGACAGGAATAGTGATTTTTTTTATAGATTATATGGCAGTTGAGATTCACGCTTCGGTCATAGACCCAGTTGGCAATTTCATAAGGAATTTTTGGGAGTGCATGCAGGTAATTCTTTTCTTCCTGAAACACTTCGTAACGGCTGTATTCCCGTTTTTGAAACGGCTTTCGGTTAAACTCATCAAGCTTTTCATGAATCGCTTTTTGAAGTGATTTTAGAGAATGAAACACTTCATTTCTTAGGCTTGCAATGATAGCTGTTGCTACTTTACCCACGGTTCCTTCTACTGAAGGTTTATGCTTTGGTTTCCTTACTCCTGCAGGCATGATTGCTGTCATGTAGTGTGAACCTAATGCCTCATAACCCTCGTTTAGGATAATATCCCCTTCTTTGGGATGAGAGATAACACCTGTTTTAAGATTATCGCAAACGGTTCTGACTGTGACACCTTCAAAGAATTCATACATGTGGATATGGCATTTGAGCCATGTGTCTTGCTTCATATCCAGACAAGCTTCAACATAGGAATACTGGCTATAAGGAAGTGTTGCA
>JACMIO010000031.1 GCA_014381105.1 bacterium
AATCTGTCAAACCCGTATTGTATGTTAAAGTTTTCGATACGGTCAGAATCTACTCGAAAATACTACAAGAGAAGAATAAGAAGATTCTTTGATTTTATTGAATTTAGTCCTGGTAAAGGTATTGAAGAACGCTTCAACACTTTTGCGGAGTATGCACGTAAAGATATGAATTGGGCATTAACCAAAATTATAGCTTTCTTACAGTTCCAGAAAGAACGGACGGAAAAAGGCGAGATTAGATTCAATAGCTTTAACCAGACAATCGGCTGATTTTTTATCCTTAACTGAGATGTCTAACTCTTTGCCTTGACTCCTCAAGATTATATCACTTAACTTATCATTACAAATTTTTCTTGCCATTGTTTCACAAGTTTTAGCCCAACGAGCCAGTTCTTGTGGATCTATACCCTTAGAGAGTTTGTCAAGCGATTTCATAATGTCATCCATGCCTTTGACTTTAATCCCAAACTCCATAATACATAGGCGTGAACCAGGAACAAAAATGTTTCATTACCCGAATGCAGCCGGATGGAAAATTCAATCCATGACACAGCAGAACTGAATTATTTAAAATATAAAAGCGGTATTAGTTCGTTCGATTTTTTGAATTCAGAAAAGCTAAATATCATTTAACAGAACCCGAATACATGCACTGTCCGAATCCCACCGAATTCAAATATGAGTTACAGCCTTTCCAATATGTGGTAAAACTAAATCAAAATAGAAAAATGGTTGAATGGTAAAAATAAATGAAATGTAATTTACGCTGTTTTAATTAATCCTCTAAGTTTTTCTTTGAATTCTGGGGTTATGTCTTCCTCTTTCATTCCATGATCTTTCATAGCATGTTGTGCACCATTTTTGAATATCTCTTCTTCAGTTTCTCCTTTTACAACATACTCACAATCAAATCCAGCTTCTCTACATGATAATGTTTTCATAAAAAGTGGATCAAATCCAATGAATAAATGTGTTTTTGCCAGCGGTGGATTTTCAGGTGGGACCGAGGATAATTAGACTAGTGTAAAACCCTAGGTTCCCACCGCACTTGGACCTTCGCCTTCAAGCTATTCTAGTAATCTTCTAAAAGTCGCTAAACAGTTGCGTTATGAAAATTAGGAGATTATTATCTTGGTCCATATTCAAGAAATGTTACAGAATCCACATAAGCAACATGGACCTTTTTTTTGAATGTTTATTGTTGTGAAATGGTATTGTTTTGACCGTTATTTGTCATTAGAGAATACTCATCACTCTGAACATTAAATGCCATTGATTTAATCTTATCAGGATTACCAACGTAGAACGAAAATTCAAACGGTGCTTTTTTATTTGGACCAATTATGTCTGGATTTGTATACACGTAATTTGTGTCAATCACCTTATGTCCCTCGTCATAAAATATTGCGGAAACCTTCACCCCATTGGCATCACTTTTACCTTGATTCATTACTTCTCCAAGGACTTTAAAACTGTTTGAGGTCTTAGAATTTTTGCCTACACTCAATTGTAGCGCCTCTGGATTAACGTCTTCTGATTTTTCAAAACTAGTTGTAAGTATATATTTACTCTCACTAGGTAACGTTTCATCTAAGAAGATATCAAATCCAGATCTACTTCCAGGCTGTATTAGATAGTCATTAACGTATTTGTCTCCCGTTGCAACGATAACCCCGTTCTTGTCATATACTGTTGCTGTTATGCGAACTAATTCAATAGGATAACTAAAGTTGTTCAGCACTTCACCCACTATCGTGTCCTTATTTAGGGCAGAATATAATATATCAGGTCTTGATTGGGAGTCTTCACTTTTAGTCTTATTAAATATCGGTGGTGTTATATTCTCATCAGTAGTAATTTCGATTTGAGCAAATATCAAATTTAACGTGCCGCAATTTGAAAAAAGCGCTACAACAAAAATAAGCAGACAAGAAATCCATACTGGAACAGTTGCCGAATTAAAATAGGATTTTAGGTTAATACCAATTTTTTGGATATGACTATCAAAAGTTTGAGCGCTAGAGTCATTGATTGGCATTAAGATAGAATCGTCAGCAAATTAGATAAATCTAATGGTTTAACTATAATTTGAACTCAACTCACCGTTTTGAAAATCAATATTTCTTATTATCCTGCGGTTAGAGTTTCGTAATATTAATTTCAAAACTAAGGATTCTCATATATGGAACGATTATTATATGATGTGAATCGATACTATATTGTGGGAATTACTGTTCTAAACCGTTCAACGTTAGGTTACGCTTCTGCAATCACAGTCCTGGGATTACTTCTGTTGACAATTACATTAAATAGTTTTCTAACTAATCCAATTGGGGGTCAAACGATAATTCCCAATCTTGGAGAATCTGATTCTAATATGAGAGAACTATTTTCAAGTAATGATATTTGTGATTTTGATTCCGAAAGTCCTTTTTCATCCAATGCTCTATCCGAAAAATTGAGGGATGAACTCTGTGACGAAGATGGAGGCACGCTGGCACGAGAAAGCGATGACAGCGAGACAGAAGAAGATGAAGAAACAGATAACTCAGATTCAAAAGACAGATTTCAGGCAAAATTACAAGAACTAAGGGACAGATTTGACGAGGCGTTGTCAGAAGAAGAAGAAGAGGACCAACCATTATCAGAAGACGAACAAAAGGAAGTGGAAGAACAAGATCAATTCGCAATCAGGGAGCACAAGTCCGAAAATGACAAAGACTGTAAAGACGGGAATGTGCTTGAAGGCGCTTCAAATGAGGAAGATCTAAAGGTCCTAACTGAATGTCAAGAGGCAGTAGGTGAAGTTGTTCACACCAAAAAAATGAATGACGGCGATTACAAATTTCTATTAAACGTTGAGAACAAATACAAGTATCTATTAAACGAAAAGAATAACGATAAAACCCACGGTTATTTAGTAGTAGAAATAGTGCCACCAGATCAAGGCAAGAGCGGAGTGCTCCTTCCAAAGGAAGGTGATCGTGTTCACATATGGGGAGCATGGGTCACTGATAAACCAAAGGGATGGCATGAAATACATCCTACTTGGAAAGTGGTTAAGGAATAATTACCTTTCATAATAGGCTGTATCGTCATAGCGATAAAATGATAGCAATTAACATCCAACTAGTGTGGAATTCCACATGGTTCCCACCGAACCCGACCTATACCTTACCATGATTAGTAACGGATGAAATTAGATTGATGAAGGCAGGTTTGATAATTAGAATGCTAGCGTTATCAGTCCCACCGCAGCCGG
>JACMIO010000032.1 GCA_014381105.1 bacterium
CCAATCAATGACATGCAATCTTTTGTGGACTCCGTCAATGGAGCAGGGGATACCTATGACTTTAAATTCTATGGATATGGGGTTACAAATAATTTAGAGAATTTTTACAAAGTAGAAATCAAGGATCGAAATCATGCACCGCTGGACTCAGAAATTGTTTATACGGTTAAAGATGTTGGTGCAGGTCTAAATTCAGGGTGTACTGTAGATGTGACAGCAGGAGCAGCAGGTGAATTTGATGTTGCAACGATTAAGGTACCTAAGACTGCACTTCCAACAGGACATGATCTGGAGGTTATTGTATACACGACACAAACCAGTTCAAGTGGCTTTGGTACATATAATACGAATCAGGGCGGGGGCAATGAACCTTTTGGCGTCTGGAAGAACTATCCAGCGGCTATGGACATCTCCTTCGATCAGAATCGCGTAGACAGGATGGATTTACTTGGATACAAATTAGATAAGGTGACGAGCGTCGGTCTCTATGAGGTGGGTTCAAATGTCAACTTGATGGCTGATGAGATTACCGATCTTGATAAAACACCAACACATTATCGCTTTGAATATAAATTGATACAAGACATTGAAGCGGATAAGGAATATGAACTAAGGCTTGCAGCAACTGGAGAAACAACGATCAATCTTCCAATTAAGGGTGCTGTAGAAACCTATGACCTTGAAATTAATTCATTACAAATTGGGAAAACAGATTTCTATATTAAAGCATATCCTAATGATTGGCAACAGTCTCCTCTAATTGGAAAGACAATAAATCTGTACTCTGATCAAGAAAGACTCGTTCAAAATGGTCAAGGAATTTTTGAATTGGTCTCAGGCTTTCCGATGCTTAAGGTCGAGATGGATGCAAGTATTGTGGCACATCAGGTCGTTTACTTTGAAACGGCAAGCCTAGCGGCATTAGATATTTTGCCTAGAAACTCAGATTTCAACTTACAGACTACAACAATGCCTGTTATTTTAGGGGCTGATTTTAGTGTGTTTGAAGCTTCCAAACCAAACACGTCATTAACATATGATTTTCAATTCCAAGTCTATGGATTGACACAGGGCCTAAATGAGTTGATGGCAATTAAGATTGTTGACAAAACAGCAAATACGGAAAAAACATTAAACAGTATTAATGGTAAAACTGTTTCTATTGAGCCAGCCGCTAACGCGGTGCTGTATGATACCTTGAAAATAAGTATTCCTAAAGGAGAACTTATACTCAATCACCACTATGATGTTGTGTTTCAATACAATCTAAATAATTCACAACCTGTTGGAGACTTTTATACAGGTGCTTTGACAATCAATTTCCATACACCTGAAAATATACCCATTCATCCGATTGATAACAAACTTTCCTTTTATGCAAAGGGAACTATGCTAGAATCCATTAACTTCGTCGGGTTATATGACAAAACAGACGAATCATTTGTGGAAAATTTGGTAGAGAACATACCAGAAGATAATGGGGGCGTTGGAGATTGGGGATATTACCGTCCACTTAGAATAAAGGAAGGTAAAACGCTTCTGATTGACCACCACTATGTATGGGTTGTTAAAAATGGAACAGCTCAATTGCATTTTGATGTAGAGCCTGTAGATCTTACATATCTTATAGCAGCAAACGCACCAGTCGGAATGAATCAGTTCTTTGTGCCTTTGCATTTGAATGGATCTGAAGAAGATATGGCCTACATGGACGGTCATAGTGCTGTAACTTTATCAGCACCTAATAATGATGTCGTAGGAACAGGTACTGTCGTTAACACATCCTATGGGTACGGCATGAAAATAACACTTAATAATGGGGTTAC
>JACMIO010000033.1 GCA_014381105.1 bacterium
GATGAGGAGTCGGAACTAGCATCCCAATTTAGAGTTATGAGCATCCCTACACTTATGGTTATGAAGGATGGAAAGGTTTCTGCAACCGCGGTTGGCGTAAGACCGAAAAAAGATATCTTGAGAATGTTGGAAGCATAGGGTATAATGGAAATGAAATAATAATTAGACGAAATACATTTGATAAAGGAGAGTTGTCTATGTGTAAGGAGCATAAGTTCTATAAGTGTAATCATTGCGGTAATATTGTTGGAATGATCCATAGTTCAGGAGTTCCGATCGTTTGTTGTGGTGAAGAAATGCAAGAATTGGTGGCTAATACAGTTGAGGCTTCCGCAGAGAAGCATATACCAGTAGTATCCATTGTTGGAAACACAGTTTTAGTTGAAGTGGGAAGTGTAACTCATCCAATGGAAGAAAAGCATTTTATCCAGTGGATTTATCTTCAGACAAAACAAGGCGGACAAAGAAAATGCCTTGCTCCTGGAGAAGAACCCAAAGCAGTTTTCTCGCTTGATAATGATGAAGTGGTAGCAGTATACGAATATTGCAATATTCACGGACTTTGGAAAACTGAACTGTAAATAAATAGATAGTTGACGAATTCAATGTAAATTAATAATTGATTTAGAATACATTGACGTTGAGTACATGATACAAAAACAAATGCATGCAAGACCGAGATACAGTGGAGTATACTTATTCGGGTCTTGCATGCAACTTTTGAATCATAGTGAATTGATTTCTGATTCGAATGGAATTAGATTAATTCATATGAATTAATTTATATGGGAGGGAACAGATTGGTACAACAAAAAGATGATACTGCCTTCTTACTTGACACATTGAGTTTTTGGAAAGACTTGACGGATACGCAAAAGAAACATCTACAGGAAAATATTGTAAAGAAGCAGTTTGTTACCGGTGAGTCAATGCATAGTAATTCGGATCATTGTTCCGGTCTTTTTTTGATACAAAGCGGCCAGGTTAGAGCCTATATCGTATCTGAAAGTGGTAAGGAGATTACTTTATATCGCTTATTTGAGAGAGATGTTTGCATTTTTTCTGCTTCCTGTATGATGAAGAATATCGCATTTGATATCTTTATTGAAGTGGAGAAGAACACTCAAGTTTTCTTAATTCCCACTGCTCATTTTCGGAAGCTGTCTGCAGAATCGTTGTCGGTTCAAGTGTTTACGAATAACCTTATGGCGTCACGTTTTTCTGATGTTATGTGGATCATGGAACAGGCGTTGTTTACGAGCTTTGATAAAAGGTTGGCTAGTTTTCTGGTTGAGCAAGTAATAATTGAAAGCGCGAATAGATTGGAAATTACACATGAAAAAATCGCAAATCATTTGGGTACGGCCAGAGAAGTGGTAACCCGAATGTTGAAATATTTTCAAAATGAAGGAATGGTAACCTTAAACCGAGGTGCGATTGAAATTCTTGATCTTGGTAAATTGGAACGACTGATTGAGGGATAAGATGGAACAAACGATAAGAGAACAATTGAATGAATTAGCAGACGAAAAATACAGAGTGTTTTCGTCCGCTCTTACACCAGGAAAAGAAAATATCCTGGGCGTTCGCTTACCCCTTCTTCAAAAAATGGCAGCTAAGATAGCCAAGGGAGATTGGAAGGTTTATCTGACACAAGCAAGCAATGATACC
>JACMIO010000034.1 GCA_014381105.1 bacterium
CCAGGACATCCTGCATCAGAGAAAAAGCCTTTCATGATAAGAGAAAAAGATTGCATTTTCTGTATGGCATGTGAAAATGTATGTCCTCCGCAATGCGTAAAAATATTCCAAAAGGGCCAGTAGTGTCAGCAGGATTTACAGTGAACCTATAAATATTTACTTGTACATTTTTACAATAGGTAGTGATAGAAGATAATATCAGAATTCAGTGGATTTTTGTACTATGTTTTGATGGCAATTGCTTGGATAATGACTATTTACACTTTGAATTTTAATTATTTGAGTTATAAGTCTACTAGGAACTCGCTTATCCATAAGGTCACAAGAAAAATAAACATGTCTGATGAAACTTGCCCGGTAGTAACAATTCAGCTGCCAATATATAATGAAAAATACGTGGCTACACGCCTCATAAATGCTGTTTGCAGTATGGATTATCCTAAGGAGAGAATGGAAATACAGGTGCTTGATGATTCAGACGATGAAACCTGTGGTATCATTGAGGCCATAGTTGACAAATATGGAAAAGATGGATTTACCATATCAGCTTTTCACAGAGTAAACAGATCAGGGTATAAAGCTGGAGCCCTTAAAGAAGGATTGAAAATTGCGAAAGGAGAATTCATCGCCATATTTGATGCTGATTTTATTCCCCAAAGTGATTTCTTGAAAAAAGCCCTATGTTATTTTGAGGATTCGAAAATTGGCCTAGTTCAGGGAAGATGGGGTCACATTAATGAAAAATATTCAATTTTGACAAAGGCCCAAGCTGTATCCTTGGACCTTCATTTCTTTATTGAGCAAAAGGCAAAGAGTCTTACACATCTCTTTATGAATTTTAATGGAACTGCTGGAATATGGAGAACCCTATGCATCAAGGATGCAGGTGGCTGGCATACAAGCACTTTAGTGGAGGATTTAGATTTGAGCTTCCGTGCTCAGATGAAAGGTTGGAAGTGCATCTTCGATGAGGACTTGGTTGTAAATGCTGAACTTCCCGTTCAAATGAATGCTGCAAAGCGTCAGCAATTCAGATGGGCGAAAGGTTCGATACAGGTTGCAAAGAAACTCTTGATAATGTTACTTTTACATAGAACACTTCCTATAGATACTAAAATCCAAATATTCATTCAATTAACCAAGCATATCATTAATCCTCTTTTTCTAATACAGTTCCTGATATTCCCTATTTTGCTATTGATGAATTATCAGATTTATGATACTGCTATGGCTCCCGCCTTTGGAATTGTAGCGTATCTTATATTAGGACCGGTAACATATTTGATAATGATTAGAAAAATATGGCATGAGAATTGGAGAACAAAGGCACTACAGTACTTGTTCATGATATTTTACGCGAGCGGAATTTCAATTAACAATTCTGTAGCTATATTTGACGCCTTGGTTGGAAAAAGAAATGAATTCCTAAGAACCCCAAAATTTGGAATAATGGAAAAAAATCAAGATTGGCGCAATAATAAGTATGCTTTACCATTTACAAAGACAACGTTATTGGAAATCTTTTTTAGCGCTTATGGTTGCATTACAATTGCCATAACATTGTTATCGGGAAATCCAATATTTATTCCTCTTATAGCAATACAAACAATAGGATTCTTTTATGTAGCTTACCTCAGCATAATCCAATCCAAAAATAATAAGAACACGGCCGACATGTATTTAAGATCACCAACTGAAATTAAGTTACAAGATGTAAGAGCCAATGATACGATGACTTGACAATATTTATTCCCCGACTTAAATTCCAAGTCAGGACGTAGAACTAGATGACTCCAGCTTCTCTTAATTTGTTGGGTAAATATGTATCAGCCAAATATTTGAATCCATATTTGAAAAATGCATCCAATTCACATTTCTCTTTTCGTCCAAGAAATAGGTCCAATTCTTTCTTCCATCGTTTATCCTGAAGCCATGGTTTTTTCTTCATGTCGTTTGCCCTGTTCATATCCTCCGGAGTAGCGGCAAGTCTGGCTACCTTCGGTATATTATATTCATAAATATCAGAAAACATCATTCCCAACACCATAGCATTTGGTGTTACCAATCTATCACTATCATAACTTAATGATTCACTTCCGATTTTGTAACGTAATGCAATTCCTAGTCCCCATGGATCAGCATCAGCGAAAATAACAACTGGCTTTTTCCACTTTTCGTTTAACATCTTTACCATCATCCTCGTTGCTCTATCTGGTTCACCTGATCCTGTTAATAAGATCGCGTTATATTTTTGAATAAATCCTGATTTTCTTATATTGTTAAGTACTGTATCTTTCTCTACTACCATCACAAAATCCGCCTTTACCTTTACTATTTCGAGATCTCGGATGTTGGTTGGTATTAGTTGTGATGTAGCCTTGCTCCCTAGGTTGCAATCTATCAGATCTCCACCAACACTTAGTGTTATTGGTCCCGAAATCATCCCTTTTGGTTTGGAAGTTACAGCAAACTCCTCACGTGGAACATTTGTCAAAAGTTCAATTGCCTTGATTGCATCATCAGAATCATCTTGACCACTCCAAAATTTTTGTTGATTTTTTTCATCGCCAACAGTGCTCAGAGTGGCATAATACATCCCCCTTATGGTACTTTCCATTTCCTCGTCCAGCAATTTTCTTATGGCATTTGCCATGACTAAATATTGCGCAAAAGTTGGTATCTTCTTCGAGCTGTTAGGACCAATTTGGACTGTCTTCTCTCCAATAGTAAGCATTCTCTTCTCGTCCGACCAAACGGTATTGTCATATCCCACCTTTGGAATTTCAAGACTTGGCATTATACCCTTAACAAGAATATCATTTCCAACATCCTTCATTATATTCCTGATTTTGTTGGTTATTTCTTGATGTCTTTTATCTTTTAATGTCATTTTCTTCTATACCTCACTTTTTCGTATTCTTACGAGAAATATTAATTTTAGGTGAATTAGTTTTGTTACTCTGTTTTGATACATTAGATCGGGTATCAAATTTACTCAGCTTAATTCCATTACCGTTACTGTTACTAAGGTTGATCTTTTTATTGACTGGTTCAATTCTCTTTTTTTGGTCTGAATTCGGAAGGATTTGTTTAGTAATATTTGATAATTCCCCACTAACATACTTTTCCGCCATGATTTGAAATGCATTGGAAAGTTTTTTTGTATCAATCTTGATTGATTCTGATATTGCGCTTACAATGAATGGAATATAGTGTTTATAGAGCCTTAATTTATTCTCGTCTTCCTTTGTCTTTAGCTCCCGTCTTATCTGGGCACTGACTTTTCTGTAAAGATCCGAGAGACATGATTTCATATATTTTTTGAGATCACCTTCTGAGGCAATACTCTCCTTTCCTGCAGTCTTATATGGTATTTTTGTGGAACATATGTGAAAGAAAATGTGAATTGGTAAATACTCTACGGTCCTATCTGATCTTGTTTCTACATTAGAAAATTGTTCCTTTACTTCTTTCTTTGAAATCCCCATTTTATTTATTCCTACTTCAGAAATCACTTCGCGTGCAACATCAGAACCTTCGTCGTATAGTAGCGGTATTTTATTGGCAAATCTATAGAGTTTGAATGAGGGAATATCCCCTCCATAAGCAATTCCACACTCTACTATCGTTGGCCTATTATTCACAACGCAAATTCTTGAAGAATATGCGGTCAGTGCAGGTTTTAATATCTTGGCTGTTAATTGTGTCTGACTTCCTGAATTAGTTGTAACCTTATTTTGAATAATTGAATATTCAGATGTCATTCCGACGGTTAGAATTTTTTCCCCTATAGGACTCAAATGGTCTGTATTTGGAGACTGAAATTTTGTATGTTTGCAGATATTTACAACTTTAATCAACTCGTGCTCATCATATTGATCCGCAGGTTTTGCTGCCAATCCTGCTCTATTTACAATATCTTTGGCCTTATCATTTGACATTTTTTGAAATGAGTTTGAAAGTATACCCTGAAGAGTTGTTTTTTGATTCATGAAATTAAGGATGGCCTTCTTTAGAGTTTTAAGATCCATATCAGAGGGATGAGGTAGCACTTCCAATGAGGGATATGGCATTGTATCTGTTCTTCTCTTAAACGTTACCTTACCTTCATCTGTTTCAAAAACAATGATCGCATATGGATTAACAATACTTGTTTGACTAATATAGTCATAGATCTTATTCTTAGTTACAGGAGATAATTTTGCACGCAAAATTGCTTGAACTTTGAAACCAGAATTACCTTCTATTTGTGATTCATTATTTTTGACATTCTTCTTAAAGAGAGTGATTGGCTTATTTGTCCCTATATCCGTTCTGAGATCAAAGTAGAATTCTGACTCTTCTTCAGACTTGGACCATACTTTCAGAGGATGATCAGTATCTTTTGTTGAAAATGCCGCTATCATCTTCAATCCAACTCCGAAAAGACCCCTTTGTTGTTTTTCAACGTACTTTCCAGAAGTTAAGAACGAGCAAACAGCAACTGGCACTTTCTCCGATGGTATCCCAATGCCATTATCCTTACACGATATTGTCCATAAATCATTGAGCGGGTCTAGTGGTTTAAGACTTAAATGAATAACCGGTAGTATATGATTTATTTCACAGGAATCTAACGAATTTTCTATCAACTCTCTTACTGACATATAGAGAATCCGTTCTCCAGTAAAGCCTGCCAAGGCAGAATTATCGACAAAAAATTCAGATTCTGCTTTTCTATTGTAGTTTATTTTTGATTTATGTTTTTGAGGTATTTCTAAGATCGTTTTGGTCTGACGTGTTCCTTTCTCTAAGACTTCAGTTGTAACTTTTGATGTCAATTGACCAACTTTGTACGTTACTAAATTTAACTTTTTGTCAAAATCAGACTGTTTAGTGTGAAAATGGATAAACCTTCATTAAAATGAAGAACCGTAAGGAGTTGCCTCATTTTTCAGTCTTGTTATCTTGTGAGAGCTGAATTGTAACAATATCCTGTTTTTACCTTTATGAATCACTATAAAATCAGACCCCGTGCCAACTATTTCGCCACCAAAAAGATCCTTGATGTTCATTTTTCTAAATTAACTCCTATCACATATTAATATTGAGACACTTTTCCAAGTGAGAGCTATATTTGTTTAGGTAAAAATAATAATTCCCGCCTTCATTTTAACTTAGTTCATGGATGTAGAAAGCAAAATTGGTCTTGTGCTACGAGAACCTACTGAAGAGGTTGTTGAGGTACAAGAATTAAGAGAAATTTTTCAAACTAATGCCAAGCCTCGCCATTACATAGGTTTAGAAATCTCTGGAAAACTTCATTTGGGGAGCCTAATTTTGACAGGTTACAAGATAAATGACTTCATTGATGCTGGAGTTCAAAGTAATGTATTTCTTGCAGATTGGCATACATACATAAATAATAAGCTAGACAATGATTGGCAAAAAATAATTCAAGTTTCCAAATACTATGCGGAGGCGTTCAAATTTTTCTGTCCGGGTGTAAATGTCATTTTAGGCTCAACTTTGTACGATAATTACGATGATTATTGGAAGAATTTTATGATCTTTAGTAAACATATGACATTATCACGAACATTAAGAGCTCTCACCATTATGGGTAGATCAGAAAAGGAGAAGCTAGATTTCTCCCAATTGATGTACCCTTCAATGCAATCAGCAGATATCAGGGCACTTGATTTGGATATCGTTCACGCCGGAATGGATCAAAGGAAAATCCATATGCTTGTAAGAGAAATTTTCCCAAAGCTGAAATGGAAAGTACCTGTGTCTGTTCATCATCACTTACTCCCGGGGCTCTACGAACCTACAAAATTCCCCGATGATGGGGGCAATCATGAAGATAAAAGATTATCAAGTAAAATGAGCAAAACCAATCCACTAGGTGGGATACTTATTCACGATGATGAGAGTACAATCAGCAATAAAATATCAAAGGCTTATTGTCCTATCGGAATATCAGAAAATAATCCCATATTAGAGATCATCAGGTACATAATTTTCCACAATTTTTCAGAATTTCAAATTGAAAGGCCAAGTAAGTATGGTGGAAACATGACGTATGATAACTATACTAACCTTGAAAATGACTATAATCAGAAAAAGCTCCACCCCAAAGATCTCAAGGATTCTGTTTCCATTTATCTGAATAAAGTAATTGAACCAATTCGAAGTCACTTTAGTAAATGGAGTATTTTGGATGAGCTTTAGGATCATGCTCTAGGTTACAAAGGATTAAATTAATATTAATAACCATATTCAGGATATTTTGAATAATACCTGCGACATTATTATCAAAAATGTAAATGCAGTTATTCCCTTTAATGGTATTGTTAATACCAATATTTTAATTGAAAATGGAAAGATAAAAGCACTCGAAAAGACTATCGAAAATGTTAGTGCTGACAGAATTATTAACGCGGATAACAAGTATGTTCTACCAGGTGTAATTGACCCCCATGTCCATTATGGTGTCTATACCCCAATAGATAATGCTGCGATTACTGAATCTAGTTCTGCCGCTACTGGTGGAATTACGACAATAATTCGCATGATTAGATTGGAAGGGAGTTATAGAAAAATTGTCAAACATCTTGAGGCAAGTAAGAATACCCACATTACCGATTATGCGGTGCATGCCTCAATTTTGGAACCTCAACAAACTAGTGACATGAGTTACCTCAAAAGTATCGGTATTAATTCTTTTAAAATTTATATGAATCTAGGATCCCATCTTAATAGAATTCTCGCAGATCTAGATCCAGGTTCAACTTCACAAAAAGAAATGGAGGTAAACATGACAGACCATCTGCTCACCGAGATTATCAAGAATGGGGCATCTTTGAACTCAGTTGTGCTGGTCCACGCAGAAGATCATGAAGTATGTTCTAAAAATATACAAGAAATCCGCAAAAAGAACGAGCATGTCAATTCAAAAATCCTTGAATTATGGTCATCATTAAGACCAGAAGTATCTGAAGTAAAATCAATAAGAAAAATAATGAATATTGCCTTAAAATACAAACCAAACTTGTATTTTGTTCATATTGGTTCGTCAGAAGCTCTGGATGAAATTCTCAAATATAAAAGATTGCACCAGGATCTCAGAATTTGGATTGAAACGTGTCCTCATTATTTAACACACAGTACAGATTTTGATAATATTAAGGGTAAGGTAGTCCCACCTTTGAGACCAAAAGATAACATAGAAAAGTTGTGGCATGCACTAAGAAGTGGATTTATTGATACTATTGGAACAGATCACGTTGCCAATGATTTGAAATTGAAAAAAGCTGAAGGGAATTTCTGGAACGCACCATCGGGGTTTTCAGGTCTGGCAACAATGCTTCCCGTAATGTTGAGTGAAGGAGTAAATAAGGAAAAAATCGATCTTCTCAAATTATCCGAAATATGCAGTGCCAATGCTTCGAGGATCTTTGGATTATTTCCCAAGAAAGGTACTATTATGAAAGGGTCAGATGCCGATTTGACGATAGTTGATATGGTAAAAGAACAAACGGTAACTCCAGATATATTAAATTCTCATTCGGACTACACTATTTACGATGGATGGAAACTCAAGGGATGGCCAGTTATGACAATTGTGAGAGGAAAGGTAGTAATGGACGATGGGAAAGTGGATCTAACAAATATTGGTCATGGTAACTTTGTCCAAATTTCTCCAAATTATCAACTAAAGTCGGAATAGATTTGAACTTGTATCTACAAATCGTTTAAATTACATTTTGTTTTCATTACCACTAATTCTTGAAGAACATTTTAGAAGTACAAGACGTTAAAAAATATTTCCCAGTTAATAAGAGTATTCTCTCATTTGTAAGTCCAAGAAAAAAGTATTACAAAAAGGCTTTAGACGGTGTCAGCCTAAATATTCCAGAAGGGCGAGTTTCTGTTTTGGTGGGCGAATCAGGTTCTGGGAAATCTACATTGGCCAGAATAATTCTACGAGCAATTGATCCGGATTCAGGTTCAATCATATTTAACGGGAGTAATATCACCAATAAGAATGGTAAAGATCTTTGGAATTATCGCAAACAGGCTCAGATGATTCACCAAGATCCGTATAGTTCACTGAATCCATTGATGAAAGTCTTTGATATCATAAAGGAACCGATTGATATATTTTATAAAGATTACTCAAACGAAGAACGTACGAATAAAATACTTGCTGTATTAGATGATGTGAATCTTAAACCATCAGTAGAATTTGCTGAAAAGTATCCTCATATGCTATCTGGCGGTGAAAGACAAAGAGTTGCAATTGCGAGATCACTTGTCATTGAACCTAGATTAATCATAGCTGATGAACCTGTTTCTATGCTTGATGTTTCAATTAGGGCCCAAATACTCCAAATAGTAAAGCAATTAAGTGTGAGTCGTAACATAACGGTATTCTACATTACCCATGATTTGGCAACATCAAGATACATTGGAGATGATATCTCTGTCATGTATGCAGGCAAGATAGTTGAAAGTGGTCCTATAGATACAGTATTATCTAATCCTTTACATCCCTATACCCAGGCATTATTAGATGCCATATCTGAACCAAAGTTTGAAAATATAGACAAGCAGAAAGTAATTAGAATCAAGAATTTTGATTCGACTCCTGCAGAAAGTGGTTGTAAATTTTTCAATAGATGTCCTTACAGTATGGAAATCTGCAAAAAGGAACCAGAATTAGAAAGAAAGGAAACAAATCATGATGTCTCATGTTTTCTCTATGAGAAAAACTAAAAGTCTAACATACAGAGTAGATAATGTGACTTTCTCATTGAAAATAATATCTGGCAACTAAAACATTTTCAGGTAATATCAAGTAAGTATGTTATAACAGTAACAGAAAAAATAAAAATTAGTGGATGTTTAATTTTTAGAAATGGATCTAATCCTAATTTATTAAGGACATCCTTCCATCTTTTGTATAAAGTACCCGGATTTTTGTATGCTGTCTTCAACAATCTTTGGAGCTTCTTGGACGTGACAGAATTGACATTCCTCCTGAGTCATCGACTGACCTTCTTGACCAGCATCTTTGAGATACTCCTTTCCGTATCCTATTGCCTTTTCATGTGGAGTTGAAGATTCCACGATAACGTCAAAGTGCATAATCTTTCGATCTTTTTTTGTTACATATGTATCATATACTGCACATTCCATGCAAGTATGGTACTAATAGTCTCTATTTATTCTATTCAATACCTGCAAAAAATGATCAACTTCATATGCAGTCATAATTATTATAGGTCAGCAATTTCATAATCTTTGTGGACCTAACTAGAGAAGAAGAGGACGCTCTGGATGGAAAGAATGGCAAACCTATCTCAACGGCATACAAGATATTGCTATCAATAGGCAAAGCGACCAATGCAGAAAAACTAATTCCAGTAGAATGGGTTCATCTTTCAGGTGTTAATTACAACACAATTGGTGACGCCGGAGTAGAGTTTTTGACAAAGTATAGTGAAGAAGCGGAATTTGTAGTTCCTACCACAATAAATCCAATGGGATATGACAGTCATAAACAGAATAATCTATCTAGCAATTTCCAGAAACAGCAAAGCAAAATAGCCAAAGCATATGAGAAGATGGGCTCTATACCTTCGTTCTCATGTATACCGTATGAACTATTTCAATTACCAAAAAGTGGACATAGTGTCAGTTTTGCAGAAAGTAATGCGGCTGTAATGGCAAATTCAGTATTTGGTCTGCGAACAAACAAAGAAAGTTCCCTCAGCGCATTGGCAAGTGCGATAACTGGTAAGGCACCCTATTCTGATCTCAGAATGGATAGTACAAGAGATCCTAAAATAAGAATTAAGATCGACAAGGAGTTAAAAACGGAATTGGATTATGGAGTATTGGGATATTTTTCTGGTAAATCTGTAAAAGAAAGTTGCGTTTCGTTTGGTCCTGACATTAGTAACATAGACATGTATAAAACCAAATCTTTATCCGCTGCTTTGGGCACATCAGGTGCCTGTGGAATGTTCTCCAGTAGGGATACGCACGATGAAACTATATCATTTGGAAAAGAAGAAGAAAAATCAATAATCGATGAACTCAATACTACAGATTGTGGAGATGTAATTGCTTTAGGGAGTCCTCAACTAGGTATGTACGAACTCGAGCTATTGTCCAAAATGATTGCAGGTAAGAAATTTTCCAAAAAATGTATGATCTTTTGTGCCCGATCAGTATATGAAAAATCCTGCAAATCTGGTATAGCCAAGATACTTGAGAATGCCGGTGCAAACATAATTTGTGATGCATGTACTTGTTTATCACCTCTGTTATCCCGTGAAGAATATGATGGTGTAATTACAAATAGTGTAAAAGCGGCACATTATCTCAACAAATCTAACGGCGTTTCAGTATGCTTAAAGGATCTAAAATCCATAGTAATGGAATACGCAAAGTAAGTGATATATTTTGGAGTATTCACTAAAAGGTAAAATAATTGTAGGAGGGACGGCAAAAGGAATGATTCTGTCAACCACACAACCTATCAATTTCTTATCTTCAGTGGATCATAGGACTGGTAAGATAACCGACAAGAACCACGAATTGTGTGGAAAATTTCTGAAGGACAGTATTTTGATTTTTCCATACGCCGTCGGCAGTAGTGTGGGAGCATACTCAATCTTTGCACTCAAATCCAACGGTGCATCACCATCGGGAATAATATGCACTTTAAAGACAGATATTACAACTGCATCCGGTTGTGCAATCGCGAATATACCATTACTAGAACTTTGCAAATATCAAGTTATCCCAGAAATTGAAAATTCTAGTGAAGGAATAATTGATGGTGTATCTGGATATCTGCAAATCAAAAAGGTTTAATTTAATTTGATTAATTAGTTCAAAAGGTGCATGGCATTTGACGGGCGACCAGATCCAAATAAAGGATATGAAGAGAAAAGTCCATGCACCGTCTACGTTATGCAATTCAAGCTTGCATTGACTTTGCCAGTAATCAAATTTTATGAACATATTTAATAGAATTGTTATTTAACTGAACCTTTCAAGCATAAGCTCAAGTTTTAATAATTCAAAGATTGCATGATTGTTTCATGTCTTTACGCGGGATTACAGTGGCTGTTACATCCAGCCGGAGAGCTTCTGAACTTGCGGATATAGTTCGAAAATTCGGAGGCATTCCATATATTGCTCCAACTATAGGAATTAAAAATAACAGTCAGCTAAATTCCGAGTGTAATCACTTTATAGAAACCATTAGCAATGAGAGAATGCATTTTTTTATTTTCATGACGGGTGTTGGTGTATTCAACTTGTTTCAAAATCTTCAAAAATTACACAAGCTGAATACAGTTATCGAAAAATTGCGAGATACGATAGTTATAGCAAGAAGTAATAAACCTAAAATGGAACTTAGAAAATTTGGAATTAAAACCAATTTTGTTCCCACCATCAACACGATAGATGGTATATTGAATCTATTGAAACGATATGATATTAAAAACAAGAACATTGGAATACTATGGCATGGAGATTCCTCAAGTTCATTCAAGAAAAAGCTTGCCTCATTAGGAGCAAATGTTTTTGATTTTACTTCATATTCCTATTCTGCTGGTCTTGAACAAACAAATGCTACAATGTTAAAGGAAATGGGATATGACTACGTTGCACCTAACGAAGAAAAAATCAAAATCCTCATCGAGGACATAATGAAAGGCACAGTAGATTCTATCACGTTCACCAGTCCGCCTGCAGTCAAAGAATTCTTTGAATTCGCAAAAAGAAACAATAAGATTAACTCGCTAAAAGAGATGTTGAACAGCAATGTACTTGTAGTGTCCGTGGGACCTTCTACTTCAAAGATGCTTGCAAGGTTTCACGTTCTAGCAGATATTATTCCAACTACTTATCGCATGGGACCTATGATAAAGGAATTGGCAGATTATATTTCGTCATATTGACAACCAATTTCC
>JACMIO010000035.1 GCA_014381105.1 bacterium
GCATAACTGCAAATAATATTGAGGCAATTATTGCAACATTTCTGCCGTATCTGTACTCTGTGATCCTATATAATAGAAAAGTGTCAAACACAGCCAAGATTCCCATAATCACACGTGGGACCAAATACAATTGCTCAACGGGATTCTTCTCGCCAAACGTTTCCACATTAGGAAAACCAATTATGCTAAAGATACCTGCCAGGAAAATTTGGCCAAAATAAGGAGCTCTATATCTATCCTGTGGCTGAAGTCCCTGACCGATTTCTGTGGAAATTGCCTTTCTGAGGTAATGCCCCTCATCCGTATGAATTGATGGAAAGCCTGTAGGATTCCACAGGTGGGTATAGGCAGAAAGGACAAGCGGAATAAGAATAAATACTAAGGATCGCCGCCTGGTTCCGTCTTTTAATTGTAGTCGGAGATTCAATTAGCTTCTTTATCCAGTAAATATGACATTTATACATGAATTAAACCTTGTGGAAGTTGTCAACTTAGAGATATGTTGTAAACTTGATAGCGTCACGTTACCATGAAGAAGAGTTTATCCGCATCTTATTTTCATTCTATTAAAGGTGCTTTGTTTCTTGGCTACTTCACTGACTGAACGGCATTTTTGAGGATATCAAAGTACTTCGTAGGAACTAAAGTACCCGTAGCATCGCTTGTCACTAGATTAAAATTATCAACTCTATGTGGTCTAAAATTCCAATACCAAAATGCCCATCCATATGGATCTATTTCATTGAATTTCTTTAAAATCGCATTTGTATCTTCCGGAGTGATATCACTTGATTCCGGATCTATTTCGTAGACAAAGTCTCCTTCTTCGTTTATTACTTTATCCCTGGCCACGTTATTCCATTCCCCGATATACATAGGAACTCCGGATAGGTTGCCAGTTGCCAAAAACATGTTCAGTCTTTCCTCTTGGTAGCTGCCCGGTGATGGCAATCCGTATATACTAAATTTGAATATCGTATTTGTCTTATTTTCAGGTGTCATCTTTGCTAGATTCGTTGCATTTACTCCAATGTTACTATCAAGATCAACAGGTATGCTCATGCTATACACTATATCTTTTTTTGTTACATTTCTCAATTCGTTTGTCATAAAGGTATTGAATTTTCCAATCTTATCCCACTGATCCACGCTGTGTACTTGCGGTTCGCTCAATATTTCATATCCAGCAGTACTTGCGTGGCTGTCAACCGTACTGACTACTTTCTTCAAGAATTCAGACTGCAGAGTCCATCCGTCAGTACCATTCGCATCTGTGACCTCCCTATTCCACCACTGAGTCCACCATGCGGCTGCTGATGGATACAAAGGACTACCTCCACTGCCGTAGGCGTATTCTGAATTATTTTGGAATAAGAAGCCAGGAAATCCTGTTCCTCTTTGAGGATTAAGCCATGATGATGTATGAAATTGATGGTTATCGTAGATTATTTTTATTCCATATTTGTCTGCAAGAGTTGCGGCAAACTTTAATTCATTTATGAATGCCACAGGATTCTTCACATAAGATTCCCAATAGTATACATATCGCACGTGATTCATTCCTCCATCTTTTATTATCTTAAAACTCTGATCATAGTAGTTATCAGGAAATGGATTCTTAAACTCTCGAGATTGAGGTAAAGTAGTATAGTAACCTAACATATTTACCCCGATAAGCTGTGATTTTGCCTCTTGAGCATATAGATTAGGTATCAGTGAAATGTTTAGAATTAACAAGAAAGCAGATGTAATTCCAAAAACCGGCAAATTCATTAGCTGAATAAAATCAAAGTCCCAATATAAAATTATTGAAGAGATAAATATTGGGTTTTAAGAATGAGTTTCTCTTGCCCCTGGGACAAGTTGTCTTGTTGTTGTAAGGTCCTCAATTTTCTTGTTAATATTGAGAACTATTTCAAGCAAGTCAGGTTCAATTCTGTTTTGTTTTATGAATGAAGCCAATGCTTGAGTGTCTTTTGGTAGGCACATTCCATCAAATGGTCTTCCAAATTCAGTACCATATTTGCCAATTCTTTTATCCAACGATACACCCAAACTCACAACCTTGTCGTCTATTCCCAAATGTTTGCAAATCAATCCTATTTCATTAAAGAATGAAATTTTTAATGACAAAAAGCAGTTTGCTGCATACTTGATGAGCTCTGCAGCTTCAAATGAGGTGGTGATGATATTTTTTGTCAAAGGCTTGTATATATCGACTAGCAAATTTGACAATTCGCTACTGCCCTCATCTCCAATTATTGCTCTGTCTGGCTTGAAGAAATCGTCCAACGCAGAAATCTGTCTCAGAAATTCTGGATTGTAGGCAACTTCATAGTCGACTCCTCTCTTTTTGATACAGTTCTTTTCGAGGTAGTTTAACACCACGCTGCGCATAGTACCAGGCAACATTGTGCTCCTGAACACTAGCATATGGCGTTTATCGGTTGAATTCAGAAAGTTTGCAAGTTGATATAGCACAGAAAGTATTTGTGAAAGGTCTTGCTGGGAATTATGAGTTGGAGTATTAACACATAC
>JACMIO010000036.1 GCA_014381105.1 bacterium
CTTCACTCTGTCATCCTCAACAGAAACTCCCATCCAGATATTATGTGTCCAGTTCAGGTTCTTGTGATAACTCAATAAAATATCTGACCGCTTGGTCAATACCTGGAAAGTATGCTGTGGATTTTCATTCATTGTTTTAAAGACTTTCTGAATGAATGAAAGCGGCACATCTTTATGAAACATATCACTCATGGAGTTTACAAAAACGATCTTTGGAGATTTCCAGCCGTAGGGAATCAGTAAAGCATCTTCATGCATCCTCAGCTTGAACCCGTCTTTATATTTATCTATACCCATTGCCTGTAAGCGATGGGACATAACTTCTGCATAACAATATTTACACCCTGCAGAAATTTTATTGCAGCCTGTTGTTGGATTCCAGGTCATTTCTGTCCATTCGATAGATGATTGTGCCATGATTAAAAACCAAGTTTAGGAGTAACAACAGAATTTGCGATTCTTAATGCAATTTCGCTGTTAGTAGCCATAAAAAAATGAAACAAAGGAGCTCCAGAATTATTTCTCAAAATTTTCGGATCTGAAACATATTTAAAAATATTTCCGGCAATTCTACTTGCATACAATTCATGTAGTTTATTTATTGGGTCATTTTCTTTCACAATATCTAAATCCCCGAATAATGTTGGTCTCTTAGAATAAAAGTGATTTCTTATTTCTTCTCGACTCATACCTAAAAATAATTCTAATCTTTTTAACCATGATTCATCAATCTCGCCTTTTCTTTTAAGCACTCTATTTGTACCGCTTGTTGGATTTAGAATCCATAAATCAATTGGCAAACCTCTCAGTGCCTCTAAAGAAGACCATTCCAGCTGCATACCCTTTGGATCAATAAATCCTAAAACTTTATATCCTTTACCTTTAGGAAGCCTTAAAAATTTATTCGATAGGTCAATCAGCTTCTTATTACAATCTTCAGATACGACAAAACTCTTTATATCAGGAAAAGTACTTTTTATTTTCTTATTCAATTCATCGGCTAAACTTTTCTTCTTTTCAACAAAGTAATACATATTGAAGTTTCTAGGTTTATCAATTTTCAAAATACGCATTGCTGCTCCTTCGATAGTATATTTATCTCCTCCATCAGAACCTTCTACTTCAATATCGCCAGAACCTGCAAAGCCATCGAAATATAAAAGTTTTTGATACGGTTGATTTTTAAATACAGTCAAAAATTGTTTTGTGTAGGTCTCAAGAATTGTAAATTTTTAATTCTGTCCAATTTCCGCCGAATTTGTTTTTGCTCATAAATTAGTCTTTGATTCTAAAATACAATTTACTCAAAACAACCTCCCCTGTTCTCCCGGCCTCCTGAAAATACTTGTATCCAAGCTCCACTCTTCCGCATTCATTCCATACAGCTTACCATATTTCTTATACTGCTGTGCTACCATCTGTGCAATATTTCCTTCACCTCTCATTCGTACACCCCAGCGTGTATCATTAACTTTTCCATCATGGCTTTGTTCTATCAAATGCCATACTTTATCAGCACGGTCAGGAAAGTTTTTATACAGCCAGTCATGAAATAAAAATTTGATAGCCCCATTCAAACGGATAAATGTATAGGCAGTGAATGTTGCTCCGTTATCCTTTGCTGCTTTCATGATACGTTGCATCTCGTGTTCATTCAATCCGGGTATCATTGGCCCCATCATGATACCCATACGTACACCAGCATTGCTCAGCTCTTCGATAACTTTTAGTTTTTGTTTGGCAGTGGTAGTTCTTGGTTCCATAATGCGGCGCAGGTCTTCATTGAAAGAAGTGATAGATACCATCGCTGATACCAATCTTTTCTTTGCCATTTCCTGCAATACATCTTTGTCTTTCAGTATCCAGGAGTTTTTAGTGAGTATTCCCACTGATTGATTGAATTCATTGCAAACTTCAAGCAACCCTCTTGTCAAACGATACTTTTGTTCAGCAGGCTGGTAACAATCGGTATTACCACTGAGCATAATTGGTGTAGCATCCCATTTAGGGTGCATTAAAAATTTTCGGAGCAGTTGCGGTGCATTTTTCTTGACAATGATCTTTCTTTCAAAATCAAGCCCGGCACTGTAACCCCAGTATTCATGCACATTGCGGGCATAACAATAAATGCAGCCATGCTCACAACCGGCATAAGGGTTCATGCTATAACTCATACCCACATCCGGGCTTTCTACTTTGTTGACTATTGTTTTTGATTCCTGCTCGAGATATTGGGTAGGAACATTTTCTTCAGTCCAGTCATCAATGCCTTCGATATGTTCCCGGGTGGTTTCATTTTTAAGAAACCGGTTCTTTGTATTGAACTGGGCGCCGCGGCCTGTAAGATACTGTTCGGCCCCCTCCCGACTTCCCCCGGTGGGGGAGGAGTTAGGGTCTTCATGCTTTTTTGGAGTTACTTTAAAATGATCCTGCTGTAATTTTTCAGACATCACATTTCCTTTTTATGTTGATATAGTAATGATATTACTTTAATAAGCTCAAAAGAGAAAAGGAGAACAAAGAGTTATCCCTCCTATCATGCTGCACAAAATCTTACTCTTTATTCTCCTTCGTTTCGCACATTATCCCGCTGCACTTTTTCTCTCCTGAGCTTGTCGAAGGATCCTTTTAGCCGAACAATTCTCCCTGTTTCGTTGTCACCGGCATATTCTGGAACTCGAACCGATTTACTATTTGATATTTCATTTCACCAACAGGCCGCCTTAATAACAACATTGCATCCGCAATAAACCGCCCGGTAAAAGACTTATTGCTGTATTCAAGCCAGCCTTTCTCGTATTGCCAGGGTTTTAATTTCCTGGCAATAATGAGATGAGGTTCCAATATGAAATGAGGTTTGTTATCATCATTCAGTTTCATCAATCGCTGTGCTTCGGTACGGATTTCTTTTACCAAACCCTGCACCGGCACTTTC
>JACMIO010000037.1 GCA_014381105.1 bacterium
GTTCAATCTGAACCGCAGCAAGACTTAGCTCCCGTTCAATCTGAACCGCAGCAAGACTTACCCACTGCACCCGCTGCGAATGTATCAGATATTGTAGACACAGGTAGTAACAATAACATAATGCTTGTATCAGTTTTTTCACAGAAAAATCCTGTTGCCAGAGGTGACACACAGAATTCTACAATAACTGTAACAGATTCAAATTCAAGAGCAATTCCAAATGCCGATATCGATGGAAAATTGGTATATCCTGGAGATAACTTTGAGAAAACATTTAATGGACAAACGGATCTTCAGGGCAAATTTGTATATTCATGGACTATCGGGGAGAATGGAGATGAGGGACCACTATCTATCGAGATAGATGTATCAAGTCAAGGTCGTACAGACTCTTCAGTAACAAGTTCTTTTGACGTTGTGGATTCTTCATCAGCATCGGGAATCAATAGCGTTTCAGATGAAACCGTGGTTAATGGATCTGAATTTGATTTTGTAATTGCTGGTGACTATGGCTGTGATTCAAAGACCCGACAAACCATAGATGGGATGGAAGACGAGGATCCTGATTTGGTCTTCGCTCTAGGAGATTTGTCAGAAGTAAAAGATTCTGACTGCTTTTTCGATATTATTTCCAATTTAGATGATGATGGCAGGTTTAAAGTTGCTCTTGGTGACGATGATACCGGGTCAACAAGATATGGTGATTACATTAGACATTTTGATCTAGAAAATCCATTTTATTCGTTTGACTATCAAAATGTTCATTTTCTGGCAATGTCAACAGGAAAGGGTTCCGTAATTCCATATGTAAATGGATCTGAACAATACCAATTCATCCAAGATGACCTGAATAAAGCAGCAAATAATACAAACATTGACTGGATAATAGTATACGGATACAGGCCCTTTTACACGTCACCCACTCTTCATCCTGCAAATGAAATTTTGAGAGAAACGTATCCTCCTTTATTTGAAAAGTATGGAGTTGATATGGTAATAACTTCACATAATCATAATTATCAAAGATCCTATCCTTTGATATACAATATTGATAGCTCCCGCCAACCAATAGTTAAGGATGTAAATGCCAGTCAATACAACTCGCCTGGTGTTCCCATTTATTTTGTAGTAGGGACCGCGGGAAATAATCTATATGATTTTAGGGGACAGGCTCCATATATGGTATCTCAGTTACAAGAAAGCGGATTCTTACATGTTAACATAACCAAGACAGACCGAGACGTGCTTGCAGGAGGGTTTCTCAATACTGAAACAGGAAACTATGATGATCAATTCATGATTATCAAATCAGAGTTTGAATAGACTGATAAATGACTGAGAATCTTTTCTTTCTCAATAAAGTTGGCCTCTACAATATTTCTAATTGTTGAATATGAGACCGTTAAAACTAAATTATTCCCCATTCATTTCATGTCATAATTTAGTGCAAGTCAGCTACCTTATTCCCGCTAGAATGAAATTGATACCGTAGTAAAAAATGGGAAGCGTCAACAGTATAATTATGAACTTGTGATAGTGAGATCCAATTATCTTAATACCTCTTGACGCAAAATATGAAGACACTCCTAACCACGCATAATCCATCCATATATGAACAAAAAAGAGAAAAACTATCCCCAGCGGATATCCAAGCAATTGCAAAGTATCCGAAATTAATTTAACACCAACTGAAATCCACCAGAGAAAGAAAAAAGGGTTAACTCCAGTGAATAATATTCCAGCAAGAATTGGATTTTCAATGCGGGATGGCTTGTCAGTGGCAGTAAGATTATCATTTTTGCTTAGAGTCCTTACCACATAGAAGATCCCAAATACAATTAGACTTACTCCTCCAATGATACTAATTACCTTAAACATGTTGAAAATGGTACTTGAAGAAGTAAGTACTATCAACGGTAAAGAATACAGGGTTATTACAGGAAGCTCAACAATTGTATGTCCAATTGCAATTTTTATCCCGGACCAAAACCCACCGTATTTACTGAGAGCTAAATTTGCAAAGAAAAGTGGACCTGGAGTAAGAACCCCAGATGCTGATACTAGTATGATTTGTAGTCCCATATCAAGTAATATCATAGTAAAACCAGTCTTTCACCATTGAATTGCTTTTTTGTATCTAAAGAAGCTACCTGTGGGTCCTCTTGCATCAACTAATGCAAAATGTACTATATCCTTGGCGGCCATCTGTGGATTTGTAGGAGCCATCTTACCACCCATCTCGGTGCTGACCTAGCCAGGACATACTGCATTTACTTAATATTCAAATCTCTTAATTCATCGGCCATAATTAATGTAAGGGCATTTTGTGATGCCTTTGAAATTCGATAAGCAGCTTGGTAACCTCCCATCTCATTCATTGCCCCATATCCTGAAGAAATGTTTACTATTCTACCGTATCCATTTTGTTTCATAATTGGAACAAATGCCCTACACATGTGAAAAGCTCCATAAAAATTGGCAGCCAATGTTTCCTGTACTATTTTCTCATCTACCTCAAAAACGCTTACACCTTCATCCAAATAGATTCCAGCATTGTTAACCAGGATATCAAGCCTTCCATATTTCTTTAGTATCCACCCCTTAAGACCTGATATATCATTAAGGTCCGTCACATCGAGTTTGTGATATGAGATATTGTCATGATCATGTAATGAAGCTATTGCCTTCTTCCCTTCTTCTTCATTCCTATTTGTGAGAACGACGCGACAACCAGACATAGAAAGTTCTTTACATATCTCATATCCAATCCCACGATTTCCACCAGTTACTATTGCGACATGACTAATTTGATCCAAATCTTGAGTTATTTGCATAATGTGTTCGTCGTTTTTATCAATTTTGTTATGCGATGTTGATTCAAACACTATTCGATTCTAATACATTTTAATAAAAATTATCATATCCTATCGATTGATATCTGCTGATAGAATTTATTTTCAATTTGCAACCTACATTTAAAATATGATGATAAACCCATTAATATAATGAAAAGAGAGATTAAACCAAAATATGTTGATGGATTTGTATTGGCTGTTCCTAAGAACAAGATTAATGAATATCTACGATTAGCAAGAATGTGCGGCAAGATATGGCTTGAGCATGGGGCTCTGGAATATCGGGAATGTGTAGGTGAAGATCTTAAGATAAGCATGGGAGTTCCATTTCCGAAAATGATAAAAATCAAACCCAAAGAGACTGTTATTTTCTCATGGATTACTTACAAATCGCGAGCTCATAGAGATGTGGTTAATTCAAGAGTGATGAAGGATTCGCGCATGAAAAATATGGATCCAAAATCCATGCCCTTCGATTCTAAGCGCATGGTCTATGGTGGTTTCAAAATCGTAGTGAACGCCGCACCATAACTTTTACATTTGTACATTAATCACTCTACGAACATGAAATGGGTATAGTACTAAGGTATCACAGAAATGAGAATATGGGATATTCCTGCAAGTAAATTGTGCACCAAACATCTCTTGGGAGAACATCGTGAATTACATGCAATATGGAACATATTGACACAGAACAAATCCGGTTACTCTAGACATCCTGAAACTCTCAGGTGGAAAGGGAAGCTGGCAGCATTATATCTAAGGCATGAGGAGCTCGCCAATGAAATGTTTAGTAGGAATTATCATCACAAATCTGAATTAGACAGAAAATATGCAACTGGTTATTCTAGTCAGAATCAATTTGTAAATACATATGATGAGCAGATAAAGATTTTGAAAAATAAAGGATGTAAATGTAAATTGTGAAACTTTTGATTCTGTTCCACCAAATAGAACTGATTTGTTACGTTTCATTGCGACATTCAGCACGGCTGACACCATCGGAGTTAAAAACTATGTCCATCAAGCGACTTTTCTGAATCTTGTCCAATAGCAAGGAAACATCCTTGTCTTCGTCATGTGTTATATATTTATTCGGTTGAATACCGATACTACCAGCGACAGATTTTGATGATGGGATGACATCTGATATACTTAGATTTCCCACTATACTTTGGAGATCAGTTTTAGTAATGTTTGCGGTAACAACACTTCCATTGATATTTGGAAAGTATATCACTTTTTGATTTGATGTCACAGCAAGATTATATTCATCTATGAAATTTTTTGTTTCAGAATCCTTTCCATTGAAAATTATTGGTATGACTGCATTCTGGGATTCTATTTTACTTACCTGAAGTAACATTTTTGTTATTTTCATTTCTGCAATTAAACTCGTAATTTTTTCATGAGCCGTATCTACCAACTCATAACACTTGCCATCAATGCTTACGTTTTCATGTTTTTCTGGATAAAAGGAAAATACGATAAAAAAACTGATTAACCCACCTATAACAAGTATCGCTATA
>JACMIO010000038.1 GCA_014381105.1 bacterium
GCTCATTGTTTTTCTGGTAGCTCCTTATCTAGTACATCTTTTGATATATTTGTAATGTTTTTTCGATCCTTATGGTTAGTATATACTCGTATCATGTCAAGATAACCTGTAATTGAATTTACCAGTGGTAGATTAGAAACTGGTTGTTTAAAGAATTCGTCCTCACTAACAAGAAGTATTGATTTCATTTCTTTCTTGTTTGGAGCAAGTGGAACAAGTGAGATACCATACGTATCGAGAAAAATTTTCCGCTCATCGATATTTGCCAGTCTTGCTATTTTCAATCTCAACTCTTCGATTTTATCCCTGTTTAATTTTGTATAATTATCTCTTTTACGAATGAATCTTTCGTATACGCATTTCAAAAGTTTTCTTTCCAAGTAGTTAGAAATCATTTCCTTTGCAATTTTGTTATTTTGTGACGAAGACATCATCCACAATATGCTATCATCTGTTAGTTTGAGATAATCATCTAACGACAAACTAGGTAGGCTCAACTCTTCACTAGAAAGCAAGATGGAATGGAGCAGCATTACTTCGGCAGAGCGTACTGTCTTGTGAAAATAAACAGCACGGAACATTTCGAATCTTGAAATTATCATTGATTCAAAAGAGTAAAAGGAGGAAATATCCAGCGCCAGACTTTGATTGTCAGTTACCCTGAATGAATTTATTATCCTGTTGTAATCTACTTTTCCGTATTCCACTCCAGTAAAGAAACCATCTCGTGGGAGATAGTCCATGAGATCAGCTGAAAGGCTTCCCGAAATTATTTCATTTTTGAATTTTACCTTAGAACTGCCAAAAGAAATCTCGCTTATTGTTTTGGGAGAATATCCAAAACCTGAAAGAATATCACTCAGTTCAGTCTTGCAAATTATTTCTGCTCCTATTGTTTCATGATTTTTGTTGCCTGTTACTTTTAGTGCCTCTTCAAACAGGTGGGAAAAAGGCCCGTGACCAATATCATGTAAAAGAGAAGCCGCACGTAGTTCTTGAATTGACTCTTTATCAATGACGCCTATTGAAAATAGGTGTTCTCCTGCTATGCCTGCGACATGCATTGTTCCCAGTGAGTGTTCAAACCTTGAATGCTGGGCAGCCGGGTATACTAAATGAGCGCCCGCTAACTGTTTAATTCTTCTTAATCTCTGAAAAACGCTTGAATCAATTATCTTTCTTTCCAGATCTGTAAATCTGATAAATTTGTGAATCGGATCTGCAATCTCCCCAACGAATTTCATGCCTTAGATAGAATTGAACACTACATTGAATTAAATTTTCACAAACTTTCTTACAATTCTTAATACCTGACCGTGCACTTCGTCAACAGACTTTTCGCCCTCAACAATTCGCCAGTTGAATTTGTTTGCAAGAATTCTGTAATTTTTCTTTACCCGCCTTATTAGCTCCAGGTCTTTTTCAAAGGTATCAACCACATTTTTGGATCTACTAACCAAGGTCTTGGGTCTGATATCTATTACTATTACAAGATCTGCTTTTGGCAGCCCCTTGTCCAATGAAAGTAGCCAATCTAGTTTTAATCCCTTTGAAATTCCATAGACTAGATTGGATTGATAATACCGGTTCATGATAACTGTGGTTCCCTTGCTAACTATTTTCTCTATTTCGCCCTTTTTCTCCCACCTATTTGCAGATAGGAGCATCATTTTCACCTCATCAGGATAATTTCTTTTCCCATCAAGGAACTGCTTTATCTCTTTACCAACAGGGGTAGAATAATCAGGAAAATCAATTCTTACACATTTGCTCCCCAATTTTTTTTCCAGTAATTTTGCCTGTGTTGTTTTTCCAGCCTTATCAATTCCCTCAAAGACGATAATTTTACCTTTAGGCAAATACACTGTCTGAAAAAAATCTCGTAAATAAATAGTATCTCAAAAATTGATCATTTTCGATAATTTTCGATGGACTTGTGGCCTTGTTGTTTACCAATATAAAACGACTGGAACGGGCTTAACCACAGTCAATGTTTCCTTCAAAAGTTCCCTTCCAGCCAGAATCAGATCGAACCTGGATTTTTCCATTCTTTCCACAATCTCCATGAATTGAAATATTGCCTTTCTTGTCCAAGTCACAAATCTTACTTGTTGTTTCTTTGCCTTCCAGGTCATAGTTCTTGTTGCTAATCTTGCCTGAATCAAGAAATCCACCATTGCTGGGCTTAACATCAGAGGAGCCAGCTACAACAACCTCCCAACTTCCAAAGATAGGTGAATCTTTCATGAATGCACTAAATGACAATTCCCCCTTTTCTGATTTCCCGTCAGGACAGCTGATTGTACCTGATGCATTTCCTGATGTTTCTGTTCCATGAGCTACGGTCGCAGCAGAACACATGGTAATCATGAAAAGTAATAATATTTTCACCTTAATTTTACCATCCAAATCCATGACCGTTTCTTGCAAGAAAAATAATATATATATTATGTAGAGCGGATCCAGATCATAATTAGGAACAAATGTGACGATTCAATATTTTGATGGCGAATATCTTAATAAAGTTTATCAACGATGATTATCAATATCGATTATCATTAAATCCATCTATTTTAACTACTTATTTCCCGAATGCAAGATAATTATCATCAAAAACTGCAGCTAGACATACAAATTTTATATCCTGAATTGTAATTTCTATATCTTCAAGTTATTATAAAAGATCAATGAAGTATCGATGACTAAAATGGCACAAATGCCGACTCTAATTCCAAAAGAAGTAGAAATCCAAAGACTGAAGAAAATCTACATTATGGTTATCATGCTGGGTTCAATCGCAGCATCCGTAGAGGTAGACAACTTTGTTGATGGGTCTCTTCATCAAACCGCGATTAGAGACAGCGCATTTACACCAGCTCATTGGTGGTTATACAGTCACTTTATAGCCCTACCGTTAGGTTGGGGATTTGTGGCAATGTATGACAGAAGGGTACCTGTACTTAGAGGTCCTGGAAACTCAATGAACACTGGTCTAAAGATAACCATCATAGGCTATCTTGCAACCATGTTTACAATTGGTGTAAATGAAATGTGGCACTTTTGGTTTGTGGAAGAAATTTTCTCAGTCCCGAACCACTGGATGTTTAACATGGGAGTAGTAGTAGCTTTCATGGGTGCTCTTGCATACGTAGTAAGAGTATATGCACGTCTAGTAGAATTGGGCGCTGAAACTCCTGGAAAGAACCCATACGTGGCTGAAATGTACAAGCTTGCACTCGAAGGAAAGCTGTACAGCAGATCAATTCCATAAGCTAATTTGTCAAGCTGTCAACAAAAGCAAAACGACGACCTTTTTTTTCTTTTTTCTTGATAATCAAACCGTAGCTAGTCTATAACTTACAGAAATCGGATAACAATCTTCATTCCAAATACAAGATTTCTAGTGAGAAATATTCTTATATATTCAAAAATGCAAGGTACAGATGATGTCCGATAATTCTGGAATTTCTCTAAGAGTCTTTGAAAATGAAATTCAAGACAATGGAAGAAACATTGTAAGAATTGATCCAGAAATAATGCAAACATTAAACATTTCTGAGGGTGATTTTATTAGCATTATTGGTTCTCAAAATGGAACCAACATTATTTGTTTATCCTTAGATCCTACTGATACAACTAGTGATGGAAAAATAATTCGTATTGATTCTAAAGTAAGAGATTTGATTGGCACTAACATTGGAGATACTGTTACAATAAAAAAAGCTAATCTGTCTAAAAAAAGTAACAGATCAAGAGTAGATAATCTTGAAATCTCTGATGACTTGACAAATTCCATAATAATCACAGGCTCCTGTCTTGATTTTGAAAAGGAACGTCCAAAGATTGAGGAATTTTTAAAGTTACTTGAGAATGAAGTACATTTGAATCATAACTATTGTAAATGTTACGCTAATGGAAAAAAAACACTGGGATGGGATTTTTTTGATATTGCTGTAGATATAAGACTAGTACAAAGACTAATAGAAATACATCCTGAAATTGACAAACAAGAGGCCGCAAGCTTGGAGGAACGATTTGCATTATGGTTACATGCAAAAATCAAAAAAAGAAAGCTTGATTATCACTTGAAGATTAGAGAGGTTCCGTACGAAGCCGTAAGCGGTTTTCGACTTAATCCTAATGATTTCAGAAATAAGGAAGATATGGAAAATCTCCGCTAGCGAATTAATTTATTTTACGACAAGAAATGAAGTTACCAGTAGAAATTCAAGATTTTCTGAGCAAAAATTATGAATTAGAGCTAGCTCTCATAGGTTGCAGGTCCGATAGCCCTCATAATTCGTACGATTGTTGTGAATATGATATTGCTATTCTTGGAGAGAACACTAAAAACAGCTTTGATAAAAAAATAATTCAGCTTGGAAATAATACACTAGAATTTTTGAATTTTCAAAATCAAAACGGCCATAATGATATAGCGCTTTCCAATATGATAAAACTGAAAGACTCAAATACATTAATCTCAGAATCTCCGAAATTTGACAGGAAGAAATTGTTTATTGCAGCTGGAAAACGAAGGATTGTTGACTCGCTGTTTAATGTTTCTAAAAATAGTAGCGCCAAAGCAGAATTAAATGCAGCCTTGAATTTGAAAATTGCTGCATACGATCTCATTGAAGGTATCCTTTTAATGTCCGAGACAAGGCCAATGCCCATTCACGAACTAACCCAGTTGCGCCAAGTTGAGGTCCATAAAGATTTCATCAACGAAGCTATTCAAACTTGCATAGAATGTCTGGGAATAGAAAGGGCTACAAGGACAATAATAAACAGGTCATTTAAAGCGTTAAGAGAAATTCTCAAAGAAACATATGATGTCGAACTGCTATCATCAAAAATCCAATTCTTGTTGGGCAACGGTCTGCTTGCTGATTGCTATTACTATATTGGGAAACTAGTTTGTAGTCATCTTGAAAAAAAGGATAACGCATCTCAGTTGAATTATCACAAGCTTAACAGTATAGCTTTGGATCTAACAAATGATTATGAAAAGGTAAAGAAGATGTCTGCGTTGATAAAACGCGACTGCAAGCTGGTACTGAAAAATTAAGCGACAGGAGCAGCAACCAATATAGGCTCTATCTCCTTTACCCTTTTTGCCCTTAATTTGGCCTTATACTTCAGGTTTCTAGGCTTTGTCCTCAGTCTGTATCCACAACATGGGCACCATAATCCGTCCCATTTTATGAAAATTTCGCAAATCTGACAGCGCTTTTGACCGCTTACATACCTTCCTGAACCGACAGGCTTTTGGGCTTTATGTCGTATACATATTCCTTTGCAAGTCATCTTTCCTTCATTATATAAAAAACACCTGGAGTATTTAAATATGAACATTAATTTTGTAATATTTTGATTATTATTTATTTGTAATATCTATTAATTACATGTTTGAGAAAAAGAAAATAAAAAAAATTTAAGTCTTTTTTAACTAACGTTTATAGATTTTGTCTGAAAGGCTTCATTCATTGTAAGATATTCATCCAGTCTCATCTTTATGTCATCTGGTTGAGTATCATCCATACCAGAAAATCCAGCGTCAAATGAAATCTTATTTCCGGAGACAGACACATTTTGAATTTCCATATCTGCATAGATATTTGCTAGTTCGTCTACCCTTGCTTTGCCTTCGTCTTGATTTAATCCGTTAGTTTCTATCGCTTCTTTACACATCTTAGTCAATCAAATACACCTAATGAAA
>JACMIO010000039.1 GCA_014381105.1 bacterium
CAGGTCCTAGTTGTGACGTAATCTCGTTATCAGTATCAATATTCCCTTCCTCATCCTGGCCATGGATATATGTCAGATTGGTCAAAGTTACAGTTGTTACTAATAGCAGTAATGCAAAAACCACTTCATATAGGACACTATTTTTCTTCATAGAATTCTAACAAGAAAATCAGCAAAATAGTTTATTAACATGCACTTAAGATTGAATGTTATATATCAACGATACTACTCAGATATTAAAGGATATTCTTTCATCTTACTTAAGTACTAACATACTCAATAATCTCGATGGTGATGATTACACACTTGTTCTCTTTTCCTTTTTTACTGATAATTTGTTTCTATCAGATGTAATCCGTGTGCAGGGATATACAATCCAAAATTCTTTTCTTCTCTTTATCGTTAATGGATTTAGGCTTGACATTTTCAATAAGAGAAATATAATCTAAGTTTTGGAAATCCTTATCCGACATTGCTACTATTGCACAGGTTGAACATATTTGAACTTCAGATTTGGGATCAACCTTAGCGTCACATAATAAACAAGTCAATTTTTTAGTAAAGTCCTCGTCCACATATTATTATATTGAACATCAGATATAACGCTTTGTATAAAATTTGAAAGCATACTATTTATGACTATACTACAGGTTGCCCGTTTCTGTAACTAGGATTTTGGACTATGTGTCCTAATATCTGGTGTACCCTTCTTATATGAAATTGATACAATGTCTTCTTTGTCATAGGGGCAATTGTGAAGTACCCTAGGAATTTTATCAGAAGCTTCTAATACACAGTTTCCGTTGGCATCCTTGATTACAACTCGTGCATCACTCACACTATCACTTTCAAATGATTTGAACAAAGGAAATCCAAACATGGCCTGTAATCCAAAAAATATGCCTACAATGGCAATACCTGCATAGATGAGCATTTTTTTACCGTAATCCTCGTATTCCATAATCTGCATACTATGAAGAATATAGTATATTTATTCCTGTCAGTTTCATAACCAAGTTATTTTTATCTGAATCTCAATGATAAGTGTGGGGTTTTTCTATATGTATTTACTTCCTCTTGGTTTCGATGCTGGCCTTGAGAGCCTCAAGAAGATCCTTGGTGGGTTTTGCTACCTTTTGAGCGGACGAAACAAACTTTCTTCCTTTACTCTTTGCCTCTATGAGCTTCCTTAGTTCTTGGACATAAGTGTCGGAATAATCTCCAATATCAAACTCTTTGCTGCGATACTTTTGTACTAGTATCTTGCCGAGCGAAATTTCTTGTGGATCCAATTTTGCTTTTGTGTTTCCCATTTCGGGGATTTCATCCACAGGCTTCATGTCGTCTAGATAATTTAGGACATGCATAACAAGACCTCTTTGATAAGGTCTCAAAGCTATCACGTTTTCCCTGTCCTTTAGAACTACTTTACCTATGGCCACTATGTTATTTTCGTTTAATATTTTTACTAAGAGTGCATAGGCCTTTTCGTTTCCTTTTTTTGGATCAATAGCCACATAGTAGCTGTTATCTATTAAGATTGGATCAAGTTCTTTGTATTCTATAAATTCCTTAATATCAATTGAATGAGTTGTTTTTAATTTTATCTTGTTAAGTTCTTCCTTTTCGAATACGATATAATTGTCTTTTTCAATTTCGTACCCTTTTTTTATCTCTGAAAAAGGAACCTCTCTTTCTTCCTCCGGGCACCATTTCTTGTATCTAATCCTATGTCCGTTTTGGCATAATTGATTGAAAACATATTCCTTGTTATTTGTTGCTGAATATAGTTTAACTGGTATGTTTACAAGCCCAAATGAGATGCTACCTTGCCATAAGCTTCTAGCTGGCATGTATTATTACTGCCAACAAAGATTATAAGAGCTAGGACCCAGATGCATTGGTTTAGAAACCAACAATCAATTTGGCAAACAAGCCGCATGAAACTAAATATCTATGTGGACAGTAATAATACTAGATTTTTTTATTGTTCATGATGAAAGCACTGGAATGATGAAAGTTCACGGAGATAGTGGAGGTTGAATTTCTCTCACACTCAAGTCCCTAAAATTCCATGTCATATTATCAGACCTAAAGATTGCTAGAGGTCCTCCATTTGTTATTATGTGATCTTTAGCTTTACCACAGTTTGCGCCGTAGAATAAAGGATCTGGCTCATTAGCGTACCATTCACCACTATCGATCAAATCGGTAACTTTTAACCAATGATTGTTTGCTCTGTCATCAAGATAAGATTCCATCTTTACTGCCGTATCATTATTCATATTGTAGACAACAACTTTCCAACCAATCCATCTTCCAATAATGGGTTCCGTAACTTGTGTTTCGGCTCGTTTGTTGGTATATCCTCCCGTATGCCATATCTCCTTCACCCAAGAAACAGTACCGTTAACATCGATTTCTCCCTTAAGAGCTGTTCCTTCACAAGGAACGGTATTATTATGCCTTCCTCCTCTGATCGACCAGACCAGTGAATCATTTGGATTGTTGGATGGAACTATTTTGGCATATCCTGTTATTTCGACATTCTTCCATTCTTCGGATCCTGGAAGTCTACTGACTTCCATTCTCACTTCCCCGACGTACGTGCCATTCTCAAGTCTTCCATTTATCTGCCATGAACCATCTAATTGCCTAGTAATATTTGATCCAGGATTAAACCCGGGGTCCTCAGTAGGCTTATTCATGTCAATAAACCATTCCCTTCCGCCTAATTTAGTCGAATATATTTCCATTATTCCAAACTTGTCCAACTTGTTCAGAGATTCTGAAGATATCCTTGCAATTGGAACTTGATAGAAAATGGCCGCAATAATAATTATCAATGGAACTATTGTAATGATTAATGTTTTTCTTTTACTTCCCATATGTCCTCAACGCTTATTAATATATGA
>JACMIO010000008.1 GCA_014381105.1 bacterium
AGGCGTTGCACCAGACCTTTTCCCGAAAGACTTTATTAACTGTAAACTCTCAGACGGTATATTATTGAAAATAAAAAGATCAAAGTACATGGAAGTTCGCGTAAATTTATGGATATTAGGACTAACCGATATGAGTTTCTGGTCTATTCCTTACTGCGTCAGAGCTTGGATTCGGGAGATGTTTACATTCGCGATAGCGTGGGATTTCAAAGTTTTGAAGACGATCTCATAGATGACAAACAGTGGGAAAATAAAGATCAGATTATTCAGGAATTAAATCTTCCTATTCTTTCCAAGCCAATAGAGGATACTCTTGTGAAATTGAAGGAAGAGCTTGAAACGTTACTGGTAACTGTTAATCAGCGCATCAAAAAGGGGGAAAATGAAGGAATCAAATTGGTTAGTTCAGGCACAAATATTTCATGGACCCTTCCGTATAAGAAACAAGAGGATACAACTAACCATCCCCTTTTCGCCAACTTGCCGCAAATTGAAATTAGGGAACTTCTGTCCTTCGTGGACTCACATTGTGGATTTATGAGTTCCTTTATCCATCAAATGGGCCGCTATTTAAAAAGCGAAAGTGAAGACGACCATATTGTTGGTGCGGTAATTGCGCTGGCTACTAATAAAGGTCTATTTAAGATGGCTCAGAGTTCTGATATAACGTATCAAACATTATTTTCAGCCACAAAGAGTTACTTGACAGCAGAAAATCTTCATAATGCAAATGACAAGATCAGCAATGCACTATTCAAATTGTCTGCCTTTACGCATTTCAATATAGCCGAGGACACCATCCACTCTAGCAGCGACGGACAAAAGGTAGAGACTCAAAAAGATACCATCAATGCTCGACATTCACCAAAGTATTTCGGGCTTAGTAAAGGCGTTTCCGGATACACGCTAGTTGCCAACAATGTTCCCATCAATGCTAAAATTATTGGTGCAAATGAACATGAGAGCCACTTCGTCTTCGATATTCTCTACAATAATACATCGGATATTCAGAGTAACCTTCACTCCGTCGACACTCATGGAACAAACAAGGTTAACTTTTTGATTCTCCATACTTTTCTTTATGTATTTGCACCGCGCTACAAAGACATCCGTGCCCAAACAGAAACCCTCTGCGGGTTTGAAGATCTGGCTCATTACAAAGATATGTTATTAAAGCCATCAAAAAGAATCAGAGAACAGTGCATCATAACAGAATGGCCTAACATACAAAGAATATTGGTGTCATTGGGATTGAAGAGCACCACACAGAGCGTGATTATAGGAAAGCTTAGTTCATATGCCCGAAAAAACAGCACGAAACGGGCTATGTGGGAACTAGATAATATTTATAAAAGCATTTACATTTTGAAGTATATTGATAATATGACACTTAGACAAAACGTACAAAAAGCTCTAAACCGTGGTGAAGCTTATCATCAACTGCACCGTGCCATATTCCATGAGAATGCTGGTAAATTCCGTGTTGATACGGAAAAAGAACAACATATCTGGAATGAATGTTCTAGGCTAATTGGCAATGCTATCATTTTTTATAACACATTTCTTCTTAGCAAGCTGCTAGAGCAAATAGATTTAACAAAGAAGTTTGAGATAATTGAACGGCTCAAAAGAGTGTCGCCTATTGCGTGGCAACATGTCAATCTTGGCGGACGGTTCAATTTAACCGAGCAGAAAGAACCTCTGGCAATTGATCTGCTAATTAATCAATTGAATGACTTCCTAGCTAATTGATAGATTGCATCTCTATTGAACTTTTGGACGATATGTGTAAACAACCCCATTGTCTTGTGAGATTTCTAACCCAGACGTTACCATCTATGCTATTCACAATAGAGTTACACCGAATGGATGGGGTAGCCTTTCGGCAATATATTAAGGTCGGGATAGAAACCAGATGCGCAACTTTCTCTTCAGCCACGTTTTCTGGAGCCCC
>JACMIO010000040.1 GCA_014381105.1 bacterium
ACCAAGCACTCCACCAATTGCCTTGTGTTTAGACGGATATCAACTGGCGGGCGCTTTTATTTAAGAAGTTTGTAAAAAAGTTATAGAATTGTACATCGAACTTACTAAGAATGTCTAAATTCTTAGATATTCTTTAAGGTATATTTAAGTGCGATTACATATTTTAATGAGGTATGGAGAAAGCAAAAGTAAAAAAATATGTTAATTATGATGATGAAACTTTAGAAAAAATGAAAAGATATTATAAAATTGATGATCATGACGAACTCTTGCGATTCATAAAGACTCATGGGTTGAAGAACTATGATCTTGATGTAGATAACTCACGATAGTTGATCTTAGCACTGGAATTGCATATTGATTATTGGGTAGTATTAACTTGTATTTTTTCCACCTCATAACACAACTCGGTCCAACTTTCTTAATTCAAGATTTCGCGGTAGTCATGATAGTAGCCGCGATTATGGTATTTGTTACTCATAGACTGAAACAACCAATGGTAATAGGGTACTTATTGGCGGGCATGGTTATTGGTCCCTTTACTCCACCATTTAGCTTGATTCATGATGTAAGCACGATCAATACATTAGCTGAGCTTGGAATAATCATTTTATTGTTTGTAATTGGGACTGAATTTCCTATTACAAAACTTAAAGCTGTCGGGAGAATATCACTGGTTGTAGGTATTGCAGAGTCTCTTGGAACACTAATAATTACATTCTTCGTCGCGCAAACTCTGGGATTTTCACAATTTGACTCAATGTTCCTAGCTCTTGCCATGTCAGTTACTAGTACTGTTGTTACAGTAAAAATACTAGAGGAGTTGAACATGATAAATGAAAAATCAAGTGTCCTAATAATGGGAATACTAATTGTGGAAGATGTTATAGTCATTACCATGTTAGGTATCCTACAGTCACTTGCATTAACTGCAGCAGTATCATTTGTTCAGGTAATATTGTCGGTCGGAATTGTAGTTGGTTTCATTGCAGCAATTTTGATTTTAGGTTCACGATACTTACCACCACTTATAGATAAGCTTGCTCGAAAAACTGACTATTCCGTCTTGATTATAGTAATTTTGGGTCTTGCATTTGGTTTATCATTTGGCGCAATAGAACTTGGATTATCACCAGTAATTGGTGCATTTTTGGCAGGTGTGTTAGTAGCTGAATCAAATAGTGCGGGAATAGCTCGTGTCATAACAATACCGCTTCGAGACGTATTTGCGGCATTATTCTTCGTATCAGTGGGTGCACTTGTGGATGTATCAAAAATACCACTATTTATAATTCCAGCTCTGATCCTAATAGTAACTTCATTTACCGCAAAAATGTTGATTGTTACTCCATTTCTAATCAAAGCTGGATATGATACAACCACTGCTGTTAGAACTGGTCTTGGCTTGTCATCGGCCAGAGGAGAAATGTCACTAATAGTTGGAAAAGGTGGTCAGGATGTTGGTGCTGTCTCTTCATATATTCTCCCTATCCTAGGAGTTGTTACAATTGTCACAACTTTTGTAACCCCGTATATATTAAAACTAGGAACAAAGTTGAATATTTCATCTAATACAAGTGAAGAGAAAAAATAATTAGATCCAGGTTGATATGGAAATGTCGCCAGTCCCTCCTTTCTAGGCTAAATGATTTTAGGGATTACGACTGATTTAAAATTCCGCTAACCCTAACGGAATGTTCATTTGGAGGAATAAAAATATTAGTAGTAATAGTCTTGCCATTCTTGGTAATCTGCGGATCTGTCACTCCTAAATTATCCAAAAATATTGCTATAATTTGATCGCTATCTGATTGAGGTATCTTGAGAGTAACGATACCTCCTAATGGATTATAATGATCAGCATTGAATGATATGCTGTCAGTTGAATTATCATAACTGAAATTGCTTATTTTCGCAACACTCTCCAATCCATACGGTAGAAACTTTTCGTTACCTAAATCAAGAGTGTTAATTGGGGCGTCTGGATCAAAACCTGCACAACTAAAATAGTTTGCATCTCGTACTATGGCATCATCCGGTATGGCTGAAAATGCGTTTACCTCACCTGGCTTTAGTATGGGTATAATATTAGATTGAATAGAATCTATTTGCGTTCCATTCTTGTCATGAACTGATGCATATACACTAATATTTTGCACCAGAACACTTCCATTATTCTTTAGTGTGCCAACTAATTCCCTATTTTCACCCACAGGAAAATTAGAATAGTTTTGCAAAATGATATTATAATAAGGCTCATTTGTATTGACAGTCTGAAGTAAATATGGTTTGCCCAATACATCATGATCAGCATTTATTTTGAATTTATATGGAGACTCCTTTCCTGGATAAATAATTTTACTGAAAGTCGTATCCTGCAAGGTAGTTTTTGAATCGTCAATTTTTTTCTGTACATCTAAGCCTACTACTACCCGTTCAGATGTTGTTCCAAGATTTGTTACAACTCCTATAATATTCAACTTGCCGTTCGAATCAACAAACGGAAATCCAGAAGAAATTTCAAGTCTCTCTTCTGCGTTGACAAAATTAGAGAAAATTTGTCCAATAAACGTCGTTAGCAACAATGTGATCAGAATCGGTATGATTTGATTCACAACAGTATATTTCCAAAAGGAAGATAAATATCATTGTGAAGTAGAACAGAGTGCCACATGTTGTGGAACAAAATTTGAGAATTTCTAGATGGTAATCTTGTCAAAAGGCTTCATTGCATTTGGAATATTTTCAATCAAATCCGTGGCCATCATGTGAAATCCGACCTTTTCTACCGCAATGGTGGCTGCCACTCCATTGAAATATACTGCCAATGCAGATGCATCGAAGGATGAATTTGTCCTTGAATATAAAGCCGCAACAAGGCCTGCAAGAACATCCCCTGTTCCTCCGACGTTCATAGCAGGAGTAGACCTTCTTATTGCTGCAATCTTTCCGGTTTCATCAGCTATAACATTCAACCACCCCTTGAGAATTATCGTAATCTTGTGTTTTATCGCCATTTTCGAAACAATTGAATGAATATCTTCTTCACTACCTCCGACATCTTCATTGAAAATTCTTTTAAATTCGCCGGGATGTGGTGTTATTATTGTATCAGTTTCCGTAATATCTGAGAGGACTTGAGGTATTAGTGCTGACGCATCAAGTACAAGTTTTGTTCCATTTTCCCGAAGTTTCTTGACAAGTGAGTTTAGAGCCTCAGTTTTGGATAAGGTCATTCCCATACCTATAGTTGCAGTATGAGGTATCTTTGGTAGACCTTTAATCAGTCTGTTTGCAGATCCAATTGTGAGTGAGCTATCTGTCATGGGTAATGCAATAATATTCGGCGAATAGGATCTTATGGCGCTAACAATAATTTTAGGTACAGCAGTATAGACCAAGTCAGCGCCAGCACGTAGAGCACTCAGTGATGCTAGCAATGGTGCACCATGATACAAACTACTACCTCCAATTACAAGTACTATTCCATTGTCTCCTTTCTTCGAATTTTGATCCCTGGGAGATACATGATTTTTGATATAATCCTGTGTTATGGAAAGTACTTCCGTCAATCTCTATCATGATATGTTTGATATGTCTTTGTCAAAAACCTTGCTAAAAAATATGAACCAGATAGATTGAATCACTTTTCCTATCTATAAGATTGAATTGACCAGACATAGGCTGAACAAAGTAACAAAATGGGCAGAGATTAGAATTTTCTTGTATCTACTTGAATCGCCAACTGGCTCTGTTCCGCAAGATAACCTGGATAAAATTATTCCATAAATTGGAACCTTCTTTTATTTTTTTTCTGGAGAGATCCAACAATAGGGATGCAATATCCGCATTGCTTACAGCAATTTCTTTCATCCAGATTCCATCCCTCAATATTAAACCCATATCTTTGGATTGCCAGATGACCGCATTCAGGACAATAGGTATTTTCCAACTTATGTCCTGGTACATTACCTATGTAAACATACTTTAATCCAATCTGTTTTGCTATTTCGCAATGTTTCTCTAATGTTAAGACAGGTGTAGAATCAAACTCCATCATCTTGTAGTCAGGATGGAATCTCAAAAAATGAATTGGAGTATCGGGACCAAGTTCATCGTATACAAATCTACATAATTGTCGTGCAGAATCCAAGTTGTCACCAACTTGAGGAACAATAAGATCAGTTATCTCTACGTGAATTTTTGTCTTTGATTTTATTTCCTTTAGTGTTGAAAAGATTGGTTCGGAGCTAGGAATACCTATGTAACGTCTTACGAACTCTTGATTTCCACTACCTTTAAAATCAACTGTAATACAATCCAAAAATTTTGACATCATGTTAACAGATTCTGGTGTATCATATCCATTAGATACAAAAATATTGAATATTCCTTTCTTGTGGGCTTCTATCCCACAGTCTTTTGCAAATTCTATAAAAATTGACGGCTCATTGTAAGTATAGGCAATACCCTGTGCACCATAAAACTGTGCTTTCTCTACTACTTCAGATGGTGTCATTTCACTACCTTCTATTTTTCTCCTCTGTGAAATATCATAGTTTTGACAGTATTTACAAAGCCAATTGCAACCCGTTGTAGCAATAGAATAAATCGACGATCCAGGCATATAATGAATTACTGGTTTCTTTTCAATTGGATCGATATGCCCTGCAATTACTTTCCCATATACGTATAACCATAGTTTGTTGTTATTAACACCTCTAATTCCACAAAGACCTATTTTTCCCTCCGGGATCTCACATTTTCTAGCGCATGCAGTACATCGAATTCTGCCATTTGGAAGATTAGAGTATAATTCTGCCTCTTTACCAAATATTTCTACAGACGCCATTATTATGATATAGCCCAAAGAACCTTATAAATCAGACTAGGTCTGCAATACCATATATTGAAATAATCTGTTGTAAGTCTTGTTGTTGTTCCTTTTGTCTAATACCTGACTCAAGATTCAAATTGTTTCTTTTAGTATCTACATTAAAGTCACACGCAATCAAGACAACAGGAGATATTAACATAAGTTTTATATGAAGAAAATTATCCAAATTCCTATCGCTCCGATGGTGTAGGCCGGTTAAGCATTTCGCCCTCTCAAGGCGACGATCCCGGGTTCAAATCCCGGTCGGAGCACTAATACTACAAGATTCTGCAGTCCGGTAAAATCTCTTCATCTACACTTGATTTTATTCAAGAGTTATAGGGGGACTACCATTGTCATCATTATCTTGTAGCAGACAATATTGATTAAGGAAAAATATTATCCTTGCTTATAGATTAGAAATACGACATCAATGTGCCTGACAATGATTTTGAGTTATCTGTTTTTTTCCTGACAATAATTGAATGACCTTCTCTAATATGAAAATAGTAATGGAGTTTAGATAATTCATCAATGCTGGCTTCGGAGAAATAGTCTTCATTATATCTAGCCAAAATTATCTTGCAATCTTGACAGTAGATCTCTTTGAATGGCACTCTGCATTTAACATTTTCCTGGCTGGTTTATTAACTATTTTCTTTCCTGCAGAGTTAAACTTGTCTCCTGTTTCTTGTTCTCATTAAATTTCATGTTCGTGAGCTTATAATAGATAACTTCACCACGTCTTTCAACCACAGCAGCAATTGCATTTTTTCCCATTGTTTCAATTTCACGTACATTTTTTGAAAGCTCTCCGACTTTCACATTTATGCCTTCATTAATGCAAAACACT
>JACMIO010000041.1 GCA_014381105.1 bacterium
CATCACTGGATTGGAAATTTCTTTTTTACATTCTGGGCACTTGACCATGTTAATGAATAGATTCTCTTCGCTAAAAAATCTAATGGTACACGAATAGAATTCTAGAATTTCTAATACTAATTTCACAGTATCAAGTCATTATTGATTTCTTGATTCTAGCGATCTGATTACTTGTTTTTCAAGGTACATACAATATAAAACCCTAGATTTGTTTTATGTCTAGTTTTCAACATGCCTTGGTAGCTCAGCCTGGTAGAGCGTTGCCTTGGTAAGGCAAAGGTCCCGGGTCCAAATCCCGGCCAAGGCTTTATTTTGTAATATTCACATTCATTTCAAATGTATGATTTCATAACAACAATTTCATATTCTGGTCAGAAATTGTAAAACAATTTCCGAACTATGTCAAACCATTACCCTACGAACATAACCTGCCATGTAATCTATGACTTTTCTTGTTTATGCGAATGTAGATTCCTTAGTTTCTCATGTAATTGATCAATTGATAATGTGAGTCCAATTTCCTTTGCATATGGCTGTCCTTTTGCAAATGCCTTTGAAATATTCCTTACAAACTCCATGCTTATTTTTGGTGGTAACGGCGCTTCAAATGGATCTACATGAGCATCTACAATAACAGGTACATCGTCTTCCTTCATGGCGTCATGGATTACAGGCTCTACTTCTTTGATTTTTGTTATTGAATATCCTTTCCCACCACAGGCCTCTGCAATTTTGACGAAATCTATTTGTGAAAATTCTATTCCATATTCGGGATTACCAAGAAAAGCCATCTGCTCCCATCTTATCATCCCCAAGATCTTGTTATTCAATATAATCACCTTGATCGGAAGATGATATTGAACTGCAGTAGCGAATTCACTCATTAGCATTGTAAAACCTCCATCTCCAACGAACGCAACACTTTGTCTATCTGGATATGCAATCTTGGCTGCAATGGCATAAGGTACCCCACAGCCCATAGTTGCAAGAGATCCAGATCCTGAAAATTTCATCCCTTTTTTTATTTTCAAAAATCTAGCTGCCCAACACGTATTAATTCCACTATCAACTGATACTATTGCGTTATCATCCAATTCCTTTGATACCGCAGCAGCGATAACTTGAGGCTTTATGGGCTCATCTACTCGACTGCTTTGCTCTACTAGTATATCATTCCATTTTTTCATATCGTCTTGTTTCGATCTTAGAAATTCTTTACTTGTGTCGTTGTTATACTCATCTGTCCTTCTATCGTAGAGTAACGGAATTAGATCCGACAACACTTGTTTTGAATCACCTATCAAGCCAATTTCCACTGGATACCTTAATCCGATTTTTTCAGGTTTGATATCAATTTGAATACCGATGGCCTGTCCCGGTCTTGGCAGATATTCTATATAAGGGAAGGATGTTCCTATCATAAATAACGTATCACTTTCAGACATTGCATCACTTGATGGTTCGGTACCCAGAAAACCAATTCCGCCCAAGCTATATGGATGATCATCAGGAACGACGGCTTTTCCTAACATTGCCTTGATGATTGGAGCGTTTAATTTCTGTGCAACAGCAATTACTTCTTCTGAGGCATTTAATGCCCCTTGACCCACCAGAATCACAATCTTATTTCCTTTATTCAGAATTTCGGCAGTCTTTTCAATTTGATTCTTATCTGCTGACGATGGCGTTACGAAAATATCTGAAGTATGACCTGGAACTTTGTGTCTCGAATAATGGCCCTCAAGCTTTTGTTCCTGAACATCATTCGGTATGTTAAGATGACTGACCCCTTTACGAACATACGCAGTTCTACATGCTATGTCTACTGCCATTTCTGCCTGTCGCGGTGAGCCTATCATGCTGTTATAAACCGAAACATCAGAAAAAAGATTCAACAAATTTACATCCTGTTGAAAGCTTGAATTCATCAAATCCATAGACGTTCCTCCTGTAATAGCAATAACAGGTGTGTTATCCGCTTTGGCATCATACAGGCCGTTCAGAAGATGTATTGCACCAGGTCCTGCTATCGCAGTACATACTCCAAGTTTGCCTGTATACTTTGCATATCCTGCGGCCATTAAGGCAGCAGATTCCTCGTGTCTTACGAGAACGAATTTTATCTTGTCTTTCCTTACTCTCAAAGCTTCTATGAATCCGTTTATGCTATCTCCTGGAATTCCAAAAACAACATCGACCTTCCAATCCATGAGTGCCTCGGCAACTATATCTCCAGTCTTGAGATCTTCGTATTCGCTCATATGGTAATATTGGTTCTTATTTCTAATAAATCTAAATACATAAGGTATTCAATCATTAGCGCCCATTCATACATGTGTTCAAAATATCCGATTTTCTAAAGGGCCATCTTGTTGATGAGAATGAATCTTAAAGTCTGCGTCAAATTCCATATGTTTTTATCAAACTTTCTGATTACATTATATATCCAATGAGGGTATTCTTTGGTTCTATTTGGGGTATCTGAATGGCTCTTAAAATGAGGTATCTTGAACTCAACCGGAAAATAAGGGATGTAAGGATGTTAGCTATACAAGGTATAGCAGAAGCAGGTTCGGGACATCCAGGCGCATCTTTTTCGGCAGCTGAGATCATGGGCGTTCTATATTTCCACAAAATGAAACATAACCCAAGTAATCCATTATGGGAAGAAAGGGATTATTTTGTAAATTCCAAAGCACATTCTGCCCCCGGGTTTTATGCAGCATTAGCGACCGCCGGGTACATCGATACGAAGGAAATAAAAACACTCAGAAAGCTTGGTTCACGATTACAAGGTCATCCAGTAAGATATTCGGAACGGCAAAAGGATCACAGTTTTCCCGGGATAGAATACTCGGGTGGCTCTGAGGGAATAGGCTTGTCAGTCTCGATTGGTATTGCACTTGCAAAGAAGAGGGATGGACAAAAAAATAGAGTTTATACTTTGATAGGTGATGGAGAATCAAATGAGGGCCAAATTTGGGAAGCCGCAATGGCTGCCTCAAAATTTAAACTAGATAACTTGGTAGCTATCCTAGATAGGAACAAAATCCAGCAGGATGGGTTTACAGAAGAGATAATGCCACTAGATCCTGTTAGAGACAAGTGGGCTGCGTTTAATTGGAATGTAGTAGAGGTAAATGGTCATAAGATTGAGCAGATAATAGATGCCTTGAGCAGAGTTGAAAGAGTTGAAGATAAACCATCAATAATAATTGCGAATACGACCAAGGGGAAAGGGATTAAACATATGGCGAACAATCCACAATGGCATGGCAAAGCTCCTCCAAAAAAACATGTTCCAATTTTATTAGAAGAACTACAAAGCGAGATCCTGATTGCACCATCAATTATTGCAGGTGAACCAGAGAATTACGAAGAAAAGGTAAGAA
>JACMIO010000009.1 GCA_014381105.1 bacterium
GTGACCGCATAACCTGCACCTTTGAGATTACTCCGATGTCTAACTTGTGATTTGTAGTCGCAGCAGATATAGCAGCACGTAACCCTGCCAGACCTGTACCTATGATAAGTATATCATGAGAAATGTGATCTGTCAAATAACTATTGCAACCTCATCCATCCATCTCTCCATCTACTAACCTTTATGACGTTCTATATGCAGCAGTAAATATATTATTCTTTTTTGCACAAGATAAAATTTGGAAAAGGCATACATGAAGATACAGTTTATTTGAGAGAAGATATTTTTGCAAATCAGATGAGCCTAAACTGTACTGGCAAAGTGCTCCTTACAACCAATACTTCAGACGATGGCATAGCACAAGCTGCCAAGAAGAAAATGATTGAAAACGGCATACAAGAATCGCAGATAACTTTGGGTCATGATATACAAGTGCTCGAAAAAGACGATTTGTATGTTAGCTATGATCCGCCAGATTTGGTTGTAAGGCTTGTGTATGACAAGAAACCAAGCGGTATGATAAAGATGAAGAATATCAAGATGATTAAAATCTAGACCAGTTTTAATTTATTTCTAAATCTATTTCTAATCTAAATTAATTGGTCTAAATATTTGTCAATTTCATTAATGTTCTGTTTCTGTTCTTTTGATTCTGTTTTTAGGGTAACGATGCCTTTTTTATATTCGTCAAGATTTATTATAATTATGGCAGCTGCTTTTTTGAGTGCTGCTTCGTGAAACTGTTTGCTTACAGTTCTTCCATTGATATCATAATCAGTAGCATACCCAAGATTTCTTAATTTTGAAACCACTTCAATTGCTTGCATCTTTTCCTCTCTAGAGTTGTAAGCGACATAAATTAGCGGCCTTTGGACTTTTTTGATTGATTTGTCTTTGATCGCTGTAAGTATTCTTTCCACACCACCGGCGGCACCGGTTGCGAACAAATCCTTTCTACCAAACGCTTCTGTCAATCTATCATATCTGCCTCCACCTACAAGCGATCCTATCTGGGATGTTTGATCTTTTGCCTCAAATACGATACCAGAATAATAATCAAGTCCCCTAACAATCTTGAAATCTATCATCAAGTTGCTTACCTGTCTTGATTTCAAGGAATCTACAAGTTCCACAAGGACTTTTGACGACTCAAATTCGCCTACCTTACTGTCTTTTAATATTTTTTCAGAGTCGCCGCTGACTGAAACAAAATCAATTAGTTTTCGCAAACTGCTCGTGTTGAGTTTTTCCTTATACTCATCAACTATTTGTTCGGTGCTCTTTTTGGCAAGTTTATCTACTGCCCTCATCATTTCGCTTACCGTATGATTGTCTGTAATTCCAAGCGTTTTTGTCAAGTATTCTTCCAGAATAGATCTATGATTTATTGCAATAACAAAATCAATTCCCAAGCTTTTCAAAAAGAACGAAACAAATTCTATGATTTCTGCATCTGCATCTACCTCAGGAGAGCCAAATATTTCGATATCCCATTGATGAAAATATCTGTATCTTCCTAACTGTGGTTCGTCATAACGCCAGACACCACCAAATGATGATAATTTAGTTGGGAGTTTTAGGTCTCTACGCATGGAAACAAACCTTGATAGTCCTATGGTAAGGTCAAAACGTAGTGCAACATTTCGTCCTCCTTTATCAGTGAAACTATATATTTCATCTATTATTGATGGCCCGCTTTTAGCTTCAAGAGTGGATAATAATTCCAGCGTTGAAGGTTCTATTTGCTTAAAATCAAAGACTTCAGCAGTCTCTACAAATTTGTCTCTAATATGGGATATCTCTCCTAATTCCTTGTATTGCAAATCTCTCATTCCCCTGGGAAGGTCTAACTTCACAAAGAAGAGGATCGTGCGTCATCATTTAGATTTTGCGATTAGTTATAATAAAGCAGATGAAAAACACACATTATTGGCTGGAGGGTACAGGTATCTTGACCACGTCACAGATGCATATATTGAGGCGTACGGTGAAAGTATGGAAGAAGCATTTTCGTTTGCAGCCAAAGGAACGATCAATGTCATGTTTGAACTTAATGATATCCAGGCGAAAAGCAAGTTTGAATTTGAAGTAGAGGGGCATGATTACTCGGAATTATTGTTCAACTGGTTAGACCGGATAATCCTGCTTATTGCAATAGACAACAAAGTGGCGTCCAACTTTAACTTGAAAATTTCCAAACTTGGTTCCAAATATCAAATGACGGGATATGCAATGACCGAGTCAGTAGATATATCAAAGCATGGCTATAAAACTGAAATAAAGGGTATTACATACCATGAAATGGAAATTTTGCAAGAAAGTGGTTTGAATAAAGTTAGGTTTATACTTGATCTGTAGCAAAGCAAAAAGGCAGGAAATTTCGGTGACAATATTTAGAATAACTAACTATATCAAATGTCAGAAATTTTGATATTGCCTTACAAGATTTAAATATCAATTAAGAGGATAAATTGTAACAATGAGTTCTGATTCTAAGACTACGCTTGTTGAATTATCCGAAAAAAACTTTGACGAAGTAATAGCAGGCAACAAACCCGTACTGGTAGATTTTTGGGCAACATGGTGCGGACCATGTCAATTCATGCTTCCGATATTTGACAAACTGGCCAAAAAGTATGAGGAGAAAGTTGTTTTTGGAAGGCTGAATGTTGATGACAACCAGGGCGTAGCAATGAGGTTTGACGTCTATGCAATTCCTACATTCATTGTCTTTATGAATGGAAAGTTAGTTGAAAAAGCAGTCGGCGCAGTCGGCGAAAAGGGGCTAGAAGGCCTACTAGAAAAGTATCAGTAACAATATTTTATTTCTTAATATTTTTCAAAGATATCCAAACGCAGGATCGGCTTGACGTTTTTTTGATAGGATGAAATCAAATATCCCCTGCTCGTCCTCACTCAATCTATCCGGAAATCTTTCAAGCAGTAGTCGGGCTTCTCTACTATTGAGATCAGTATAAAAAATATCGCCTTCATTTATCTGCCTGCCAATTGTTGGTCCCTTTATGGAAAGCGCTACCTGCATTCCTTTATCAGCAACATCTAGATTTTTACCTTCATTTTGTATTTGATGTACGACACCAATTCTTTTGCCATCTTCATCAATTACTGAAACTTTTTGTTTCAATTTGCCGACCAGGATCTCGGCTCCAAATACCGCAGGGCTGTTTCTTCTAAAAACATAACCTTTCATGAATTGAAATTTGCATATCGGGGGTATTTCATTAAAGATAATTGAATCTGCATGAATCTTTTCATAATCTACCCATTCCGAATAGCTCCTGACTAAATTATAGATTATTTTTTCATTGAAAATTTTTATTTTCCTTTCAAAGGCTTCCTTCTCAGCATCCTCTAGAACCTTTACATTGAATCCAAGTACTACGCCAAGGTAACGATCTTTTTCCCTAACCGCAGAAGCAGAAAGAATATCTCTACGTGTAATATTGCCCAAATCCGCAGCCCTAATTGGAATATTTTCTTTTTTCAAAAGCTCTGTAATTGCTTCTATTGATCCTATTGTATCACATCGTAGTATGACACCGTTTGACTCTGTCTGTATAATTGCGGATCTTATCTCAGATTCAACACTTGCTTTTAGTTTTTCTTCATCAACCTGATTTTTCACAACATATAGCGGACTTCCAGCAAGTACACCTTCAAGATCCGGAGAAGTTATTTTTAGTCCAGCAGCTGCAATCACTTTATCAACGTGCCTGAATTTATCTCTCGGATCTCTCATTTCATCAAGTGGTTTCGGTAACAATAAGGACTTGATCTTGGTAGTGGTAACACTATCCCTTTTACCAACCACAATTCTATCTCCCTGCTTTAGGGTGCCATCTAGCAGGATAATATTTGCAGACGGTCCTAATCCAATTTCATCATTGACTTCTAAGACGATCCCTTTTGTTTCAGTTTCATGTCGTTCTAACTTCTTGGACAAGTATTGCTGGGTCAATCCAACGAGTACGGCCAATAGTTCTGGTACCCCCGTCCCTGTTGAAGCGCTTACAGGAACAATTGCCAGCTCTTTGGTAAAATCTTTGACACGCCAAAATGCCTCAGAAATATATCCTAGTCTAGACAGAGCTCCTACAACCGTGTAGATTTTTTCATCTAGGAAGGTCAATATTGACGGATCTTGTAATTTCAGTTGTTCTGCCATCAAAACCACGTTATTTTTTTTCCAACCTGATATCTGGTCTATTTTGTTAAGGGCAATTACAAAAGGTACTTTTCTATTTTTTAAAATATCCAGACTTTCAATTGTTTGGGCTTCAAGTCCTTTGTTAACGTCAACCACAACTATTGCAATATCTGCAGCCGAACCACCCCTCATGCGAAGATTTGCAAACACTTCATGGCCGGGAGTATCAATTACAAGTAAACCGGGAACCGGATTTTCTGACTTTGATATCTTGTCAAATAATTTCCCTGTTATTTTTTTTATCGTTTCGATTGGAAAATAACTTGCACCAATGTGCTGGGTTATTCCTCCGACTTCTCTGGATTGTACGGCAGTTCCGCGAATTTTGTCAAGTAATGACGTCTTACCAGAATCTACATGACCCAATACTACTACGACAGGTTGACGAAGTTCCACTTAATTAAAAATAATTTTAGACTCTTTTATGAAGCTTTCAGCCGAATCAGAAGCATGTATGATATTATCGGTAAAACCGAGCCCAAAGTCGCCCCTAATTGTGCCCGGTAATGCTTCGCTTGACTTGGTATTTCCAACCATCAATCTTACAGTAGAAATTGCATTGCTTCCCTCTAAAATACATCCTACTGTTTTACCTGAACAGATGAATGAAACCAGTTCATTGAAAAAATGCTTGTCTTTGTGCGCATCATAAAATTTTCTGGCTGTTTGTTCATCAAATTGAAATGATTTGAGGCTCACTATCTGAAAGCCTTTCTCCTCAAATCTTGCAATAATTTTTCCAACTAGTCCTTTTTTAAAGCCATCGGGCTTTACAACAATTAGTGTTTGTTCCACTAAACATCACTAACGTCTATTTTTTGACCTTAATTCCGCCTTTAACGTATTTTCGCGTCCATTTGAATTTTCTGGGGTCACGCTTTAATCTCATATTCTTCTTGCACTTTGGTGAACATGTCCACTGAATAGATCCATCGTTTTTTATGAACATCGTACCCTCGTGTGTTGGGATATGTTTTCCACAAAAGAAACAATTACGAAGTGAAGTAGATGCTTTACTCATTTAATATCACTACTTTATCTTTCTTGCCTCTCTTTCAGTTTCTCTCAACATGAGGATATCTTTCATCCTAACGGAGCCTTTTACATTTCTTGTAAGAATTCGACCTTTGTCCTTTCCTTCTAGAACCTTTACCCTAACTTGGATTACTTCGCCTGCAATTCCTGTCCTGCCAACTATTTGTATAACTTCTGCTGGGGTTACCCTTACTTCTGCAGCTTTACTCATTAGTTATATCACTCCTTCTTGTCTTTGATGCTAGATAATGCTCCAACTACCTGGTCGATTATATGTTGACCTTCTCCTGCATCAATTATGGTTGCAGCAGCAGAGCCGACTTCAATTCCCAGAGATTCGCCTAATTGCTGTTTGCTAGGTACAAAAATATACGGAGTGTTCCTCTCATCGCATATTATGGGAATATGCGCAACGACTTCTGGAGGTTGAACGTCCTCAGCTATTACCACTAGTTTGCCAATTCCTCTTTCAATTGCCTTTGTGGTTTCGTTGGTTCCTTTCCTAACACTTCCGCTTTGCTTGGCCACTCTAACAGCTTCGTAGACGGCATTTACAAGATCTTTTGGAGTCTCAAATTTTACATAAAACGGTTTACTCATTTTGTAATCCATCACCCATTGGGATCATCTTATTCTACTGAATAGAAGTCGAGGCGTATTAAAAATGTTGCCGAGCAATTATTAGTTTTCATCCAGACATTCCTTGACAAGTCGCGTGTATTCGTTTACCTTCGAATTAATGAGTAGCTCGTCAGTCGATTCACCATAAATTCTGATTAGAGGTTCTGTCCCACTGGGTCTAAGCATCAACCAACTTTCTTCATCAAACCAGATTTTGACACCATCAAGCGTTTCAATCTTCATTGGGCTGCCGTGATTCTTAGCAGAGTCAACCACTTTTTGAATCAATCCCATTTCAGTGCATTCAAATTTTGACTTGTATTGGTAAACCTTGGGAAGAGACGACAGAATTGCTGACAAGCTCTTTTCTTCTGATGCCATTAGATCCAACATCAATGCAGTTGTAAGAGCTCCATCCCTTACCTGATTTAGTACTCCGTACATAAAGCCCCCGTTTTCTTCCATTCCAATTATCGCGCCTTGCTTAACCATTTCCCGAGAAACTTCCACACTCCCAACTTTCGTATGAATAATCTCCGAACCATTGTCTTGTGCAACTTTTGTCAGGATATGAGTAGTGTTTACTGGGCAGACTATTTTCGCTTTTGGATGTTTGGTCAAGATCAAATATTTTGCCAGTAAGGTTCCAGTTTTGTCTCCCCAAGACACTATTCCTTTTTCGTCACAGAATATGGATCTATCCCCATCGCCGTCAAAAGCTGCACCAATATCGGAATTTGTTTCCTTTGCAACAAAACTCATTAGACTTAGGTTCGATGGCGTAGGCTCAGAGCCTCTTCCGGGAAAATCTCCATCTATAGTTCCATTAACAGTTATCACAGTACACCCCAGTTTTTTTGCTAGCAATGGTGCCACTAACGCCTGAACTCCATTACCCAAATCCATAGTCACATTGAATTTGCGTTTCTTAATTCTGTCTACGTCTACTAGTGCTAAAACATCATCGATATATCTGTCAATAATCATTTCTTCCTTGAAATTTTGTCCCACAATTTCTGAAGTAATAAATGTTTTATTTTTAAAAATCTGTTCCACAACTGACTCATCCTGTCTTGGTAATTCCACTCCATCATTGGCTATTGGTTTTAGACCGTTGTATTCCGGAGGATTATGTGACGCAGTAATCATGATGCCGCCATTAAATTCAATCCTTTTAGTTGCGTACTGAAGACAGGGTGTGGGCAAAATACCTGCATCTACTGTGTCCAGACCATCGGAATTCAGCGCAGCAGTAACAATATTAAACATAATATTATTTGAATTTCGGCCATCCCTTCCTATCAATATGGGACCTTTCTTGTAGTATGCCGCAAGAGACCGAGAAATGTTAACCAAGAAATCAAGAGAGAGATCTTTCCCAAAAACTCCTCTAATTCCGTTAGTTCCAAAAAGTGGCATATTCTTGTTCATCATAACTAAACACCAATATATTCTAAATAATAGATAAATTTGGTCAGCCA
>JACMIO010000042.1 GCA_014381105.1 bacterium
GAAGCAAAGCTGTGTCTGATGCAGATCAACAGCAGGAACAAGAACAGCAACAGCAGGAACAAGAACAGCAGCAGGAGCGACCAACTTCGGATACAACCGATTCATCAACTTCCGATGATGTTACAGAGAATAACTTAATTAATGAACTAATAAAAACAGGAAAGTTCACAGAAGATGAAGCTAAAGAATTCGTGAGTCAAAATATGCTGAGCGGAGCTAATATTTCATCAACTTCCGATGATGTTACCGCTTATGAAACACAAGCAACTAGCACCGATGAACAACAGCAGGAACAAGAACAGCAGGAACAAGAACAGCAACAGCAGGAACAAGAACAGCAACAGCAGGAACAGGTGGATCAAAATCAGACTCGCCTTCAAATACTGGCAAATGCGAGTCAAACAGCGAGTTCTAGATCTGACTCCAACTCTACAGAAAGTTGTGACTCTTCGTATCCAGAGATCTGTATCACAACATATTCAGCCAAATTGATTTGTGCTGATATTCCATTCAGGAATTTCAAAGTAATATTACCTGATCCTCATAGTTTTGACTCTAATGCGGATGGCATTGGATGCGAAGAATGAAGAATGCGCATGACAGGTGACTAATATGATAATTTTCTAAAATGATTATGGTTGATATCATCCAAATTACATGTTTTTACTCTAAATTTGATACCATAAATAATATTGTCCTTTATGGAAAATAAAAATCGAGCTTAGTCAGTCATCCATTATCCGATATCCTATATGAGATTAATAATCGACGAATCCTTCCTGAGTGTCAGTTCTAGTTTTCCTTCCCTACCGGTATTTAGTAAAGCACCTATGATTCTTATTCGATCACCAACTTTTACTTTCCCCAGTTCATTGCTACTATCACGCCAACCAACAAGTCGAATTTCACCAGTATCATCACCTATCAAGGTATCTGTAACTGAAACCAATTCCCCAGTTTTCGTATTCACTTGTGCGGTATTTGGTTGCTGCAAAATGATTGATTCTACAATGTATGATTCACCTACTGTTTTTATATCCTTTATTTTAGTAACACATTCTTCAAGTCCAGGAAATGATTTGTTTTCTACTAATTCCAAGTACGAATCTTCTTTTAGAAATACCATATTCCCAAATATCCTGCTGGGTATGCAGTCCATTATTGAATTTGGAGTTAATTTATCTGAAAGTCCTTGAAGGATGACATAAACCAATTTTTTATCCTTATCTACACCGACATAATTTACAGTACCATTCTCTGTTCTTCCATCAGTTATTATTCTAATCGAATGAACTTCATAGTCCTGGTGTTTTTCCTTCAATTCTATAATGGTACCCTCGTCACCGTGAATCTCATAGTCTCCATTACCATATTGCAGGTTACCTTCCTTTATTCGAGCTCCGATGATTCTGACCGGAATAGCCATTTGAAAAAATTTTGGTAAACTATCTTCGTCAATGTTCCATAATGCAACCCTTAGTTTTCTATCTCCGGTATCATTTGACAACATGGTTTGTAATGATTTTTTCTGCTCTCCTCGCGAATCAGTAAATTCTATTATCCTGGGAATAGAACTGATTAGTCCAGACACTACTACGTTCTCTTTTTCCGACCTGATGTTATCTATGTTTGATGTTATGCCATCAATATCCGGAATAGAAGCATCGTTACCTTGATAAGGAGATATACTACCGCCCTCCCCAATATTTATGATTGGCTTTCCGTTTAGGGCACTTTTTACATAGCAATTTTTTATTTGAATCAAATCTCCTGGCTTCAATTGATTATCCTCAATCACGTGAGTTGAATTATCCCATAGCCTTACTTTTATGCTCCCACCGGCATCATAAACAGATATAGTTCTATTTTCAATATTTTCGTTTGTATCCTTTTTTGTAAAAGTCCTTATCGGATAACTATTAAGAAGTCTCACGGTTAAATCTAAATCTCTTGCCCCAATATACAGATCCTTAATTCCCCTTTTTGTTCGTTGAACATTATCAAAAGTAGCGCCTAAGTCAGCAGCCACAAGGAACAAAGCACCCTGATCAGTCAAGTAACCCGCTCCTATCTTTCTCTTTTTATCTTCTATGAGCTCTTTTATTTGCTCTAAATTAATATCCGGTTTCTGTTCCAATAGTATGTCAATCATTTTCTTAAAGTCAAGTGACAATCTAATTGTGACCTCCAAATACTAGATTCTATCTCTTGCCTATATGTTTTGAGAATCAGTGGAGGGCAGTTGCCATTCCAATCTAATGGATGTTTTCAAGGTTAATTATCAAGTCAACTTTCTACAACCCCAATCTCAAGTCAATTAATTAAGTCTTGTCGCGTTTTACACATCAAGAGACATAGGAGTCAAGGATAGAACTAATTCTGTGCTTTCCTAGATCAGTAATGTAACCACCAAGTCTTGGCCCACTGTCTGCGTTTATCAGCATTTTGTACATCAGTTTGAATATTTTTTTAGGTTGCTCTTCGTTTTCCTTCGAAGTTTCGTAAATTAATTGCTGTATTTTTTCAGCATCTAGATTGGAATTGGGATCTTCAATTTCAAGGCCTTCCAATATTTTTCGTATTATCAGTTTTTCCTTTTCAGTCAGGACTACATCAAATTTTTCAGTGGAGGTATGGTCATCAGACCAGTTACACGCCAATTGAATTTTTTGTTCTAGATCTATAGTTAGTTCACTTGCAACTTTATATTTTACCAACCTATCAAAGATTTTTTTTATCCTTTCATTTCCTGAAAAAAAAGATGCTTGTTGAACCATGAGCATGTAAGGAACATGTTGAAGCGGTTCTTCGGAGCCCCTAAGGTGATCAATATATTCGTATAACCCTTTTGTCTTAATGAGCTTATCTTCATTGTCCTCTTTCTTCTTACCAAAATAAATATCCTCACAATTATCATACTCATCCATTAAGGTAGGAATATCATCGATCCCAACTTGCCTTGTCCCAGTTATTCTCTTGAATAAAAGCAATAATAGAGATTGAGGCGTTCCATAGCGTAACCAAACTTGTGGAGTAAGCACATTGCCGATGGACTTGCTTATCTTCTTACCCCCTTTATCAAGAAACATCTCATATTTTACGTGGAATGGATGTGCGTAAGCAAGTACATCATCTGATACCCAGTCATTTACCCTTACCGAATCCATTATGTCCTTGCCATAGGCCTCAAATCGAATATCTAGTGCACTCCATCTCGCAGCAAATTCTACTTTCCATGCAAGTTTTCCCTTGCCAGTAGTTATTGGAATCTCTCCTGTATAACCGCATCCTTTTATCTCATTGTTACCTAATTTA
>JACMIO010000043.1 GCA_014381105.1 bacterium
CAGTTCCCTTTTCATTTCTTCCATTTCCAAGCAATATCATCACTTGGTTGATATCGCCAATAACTCCTCCTCCGAACATATTGTTCTTAACCCTAACTTCAGCCACTCTTGAAATAGTGAGGATTGTTTCCTTGCTAGTATCGTCAGAAACAAGGACTGCAATTTTTACACCTTTCTCTGAAAGTGTCCTCAACGTCGCCTGAATTATGTCCACTATGTTTTCTGCACCTTGAGGTAATGCAATAAGTAATTCCTTCTTGCAGTTCTGAATAATTTCTTGAACTTTACTAGCGATATTAAACAAGCCCATCACAACCCAGATTTCTGGCCTTTCCTTGATTCCTGTTTTTTCGTAAATTGGCATTAATTCTCGTATTATTAACTCATTGTTTGAATCCATTTTTTTCTCAATCAATGTCCTAGTTGTTTCAGTCGCAGTTTGAGGTGAGTTTGGAAAAAATTTCTGTGGTCTGGAACTGTTAGATTCAATCCAGCCTCTCTCTACCAAAGAATTCAAAACTTCATATATCTTTGAGTATGGCACGTTTGATTTCTTACTTATCTCAGAAGCTGCCATCGACCCATTCTCAAGCAATGAAATATAGACTTTTATTTCATAACTCCCCAAACCTACCTCTTCCATTGCTTTTTTGGTCTTGTCAGATAAACTCATAATAATGGCAAGACAGGATAACAGAAACATACTATATATTTTAGATGTACTATTTAATCTCGCGGTATAACCAAACTAATCACCATATTATTAGTTACATCATCTTTATATAGGAAATATACAAAGTCGACATGAATACCTAGGTGATATTAAGTGGAATTAATTCAAATAACTAATCGTACCGTAAATAAGATTAAGACAGACAAGAGAACTATACGATTTACTCAGAGTATCTGTCCAGATTGCAACATGATTCTTGACGCTGAAGTTTTTGAAAGAGAAGGTAAAGTCTTCATGACCAAAACCTGTCCTACACATGGTGAATGTGAAGAATTGTACTTTGGTTCATATAAAATGTACAACAAGTTTAGCACTTATTGGATGGATGGTAAAGGTGCACATGCCCCAAACGTCATGGTAGACAAGTGTGCATGCCCGACCAACTGTGGCTTATGTACTAACCATCTTTCTCATTCCGGACTAGCTAATATGATAGTCACCAATAGATGTGATCTTACCTGCTGGTACTGTTTCTTTTATGTTAAGAAGGGATTGGAGGGCGCTTATCTATATGAACCCAGTCATGAACAAGTTCGAGCAATGATGAAAACTCTAAAGGCAGAAAAACCAATTGCTGGAAACTCGATTCAAATTACAGGTGGTGAACCCATGCTCAGAGATGATATTTCAGATATTATCAGGATTATGAAAGAAGAGGGAGTTGATCATGTGCAAATGAATACTAATGGTATTAAAATAGCGCTATCTCCAGAGACAATGCGCCAGGTAAGAAACGCTGGTGTAAGTAATCTGTATTTGTCATTTGATGGTGTTACTCCTAGAACTAATCCAAAGAATCACTGGGAAGTTCCATATGCTCTAGAATCTGCTAGAAAATGTGGAACTACTGTAGTGTTCGTTCCTACCGTAATAAAGTCAATCAATGATCATGAGTTAGGTCCAATCATTAGATATGCTCAAAAACATCTTGATGTTGTACACGCTGTCAACTTCCAACCAGTTTCATTAACTGGTAGAATGGGCAAAAAAGAGAGAGAAAAGTATAGAATAACTATTCCAGACTGTATAGAAAGAATACAAGAGCAAACTAATGGGGAAATTTCAATGGATGATTGGTTCCCAGTTCCATCATGCATGCCACTAACAAATGTAATCGAAGCATTTAGCAAGAAACCAAAGTACGAACTATCAATACACTTTGCTTGCGGTGCTGGAACCTATGTATTTGAAGATACTCAAACCAAGAAATTAATTCCACTAACATCATTCGTTGACCTTAAAGGTGTTTTGGAATATTTCGAAGAAAAAGCTGAAGAGATAAGATCAGGTGCAAACAGGTATTATGCCATGTTACAGGTGATTAGAAAACTAAATCAATTCATTGATAGAGACAAACAACCTCATGGATTGAACCTTGCAAAGATGTTTTCCAGCATCTTGTTGAAGCGTAATTTTGACTCAGTAGGTTCATGGCATGTTCGTTCCCTATTCTTAGGAATGATGCACTTCCAAGACAAATATAACGAAGATCTAGAGAGACTCCAGAGATGTGATATTCACTATTTAACACCTGACTTGAGAATTGTTCCATTTTGTGCATTTAACGTAATTCCAGAATGGTACAGAGATAGAATCCAAAAGAAATTCAGCATTCCTGTTGAAGAATGGGAAAAAGCTCATGGACAAACTCTTGAAGCTGGTTTGTACCGCGGTATCATGAGAAAAGGTAAACCTGAAGCACAAATGGGATGCGCAATGTCTGAGATGCACAAGGCAGCAGCCGAATCAATGGCCAACGACAATGACGATCACAAGGCCGTTGAATTAAGAAACGGAATGGCCGGCGCCTGATATTTTCTTGCAGTCCATTTCTCTCTATTTTTAGTTTCAGTGTAATTTAATATCTTGTAACTTTTGAATTTTGGATTTTTTCAGAACAAGATTTAATTGAACGCAGTCTCCACTTTTCTCAATGTCTAATGTGAAATATATTCAACTTGAATCTCAAGGAGAAATTGCTATACTTCGAATCAACAGACCTGAAGCTCTCAACGCGATGAATATTGATGTCATATCAGAGCTTTCTCAAACAATTGACAAGGTAGGTGCTGACGAAAGTATCAAGGTTATCATAATAACAGGAGCTGGCGAAAAATCATTTTGCGCCGGTGCAGATATTTCATACATGGTCGACATAGATCCAATAACTGCCGAAAAATATGCTTCTTCAGCACAGTCTGTCTTGAATAAAATTGAGCGTATCGAAAAGCCAGTGCTAGGAGCAATTAACGGATATGCACTCGGAGGGGGCTGCGAATTGGCGATGGTTTGCGATATCAGAATAGCCTCCAGCAACGCAAAACTGGGCCAACCTGAAGTAACAATAGGAATTCCTCCTGGATGGGGAGGAACACAGAGGTTGATGAGATTGGTGGGACCTGCAAAAGCTAAGGAACTAGTTTTTACTGGAAAGATGATACCTGCCGAAGAAGCATTTCAATTGGGATTGGTAAATAATGTGATTAGCTTGACTCCAGATGATAATTTACCACCTGAAGTTGCCGCTGACGACAAGGAGAAGCAAAAGGAACGGAGCAATCAGATAGCAAAACTACTTAACAATAAGCTAATGAATGAGTGTATTGCAATGGGCAAACAGATTGCAAAGAATAGTTACAACGCTGTAAAGGTGAGCAAGATGTTGGTAAACAGAGGTATGGATGCAGATCTCGAAACAGGACTCAGGCTGGAAATTTACGGATGGTCCTTGTGCTTTGCACACGAAGACAGAAAAAAGATGATGTCCGATTTTCTCAATAAGAGCAAAAAATGACATCTCTTATTTTCCAATTTATTTAAAATCAATGTTTCGAAATGACTTTAGCCCCTCCACTGACACCACAGACATACGCCTGACTCTCGATTTTAGAATCAGCAAATGCTTTCTCCATAGACTTGCCAATCTTTCGGGCATCTTTGGATGAGTTCGTGAAGGCAATCATTGACGGTCCTGCACCGCTTATTGTCACTGCCAGTGCGCCAGAGTGCAATGCATTTGATTTTATTTTATCGTAACCCGGAATAAGGCTCTTTCTGGCAGGTTCCACTATGATATCATTGATACCACTTGCTAGAAGCTTTGTATCTCTATATTGAAAGCCGCTTACCATCATACATGCATTGGACAGATTTCTTGTATGATCTTCAAATGCTATTGTTTTTGGTACGACACTTCTCGCTACTTTTGTTTTTTTATCCGGAGTTACCATTTTAGGAACACAAACCACAAGTATCAAATCTTTTGGGGTATTTATTTGACTAAACTGAAGTGTGGGAAATGTTCTTACTATTACGAATCCTCCGAACAATGAAGCAACAACATTGTCGTAATGTTTTACACCAGCGCTGCCGACTTCACCTTCAGCAGCAAAATCCAATAATTCATTTTCTGTCAATTTACATCGAAAAAGTTCGTTGAATGCAGTAACGGCAGCTGCACTGGAAGCGGCACTGCTTCCCAATCCCAGTCCTATCGGTATACCTTTGACAATTTTGATGTCCAGGTCATTTTTGATTTTGTATTTTTTAGCTATTTTCATTACTGATATACTTGCCGTATTTTCCTCAGCCAGAGAAGGTATTTTACTATAAATATTTTCTACTGTGATTCTTATTTTTCC
>JACMIO010000044.1 GCA_014381105.1 bacterium
ACCACAGCAAGAAGAACAGTTAGCCAAAGTCTTTTTGCCAATAATTGTAGCAAGTTAAAGGTCGTTAATAGGACTTTCAAATTTAGTCAATAAGGAAAGGGGAAGCCCATGATTCAATTTTTGATATGCTTGAAAGAAAAATCCCCTAATGTAATTCCATAAATCAATCTATTGATGTATATAACACTATGTCAAGGAAGATAGTACTAGATTTTTGTGGGATTCCTTAACTTTCTATATGGTGTTGATTTCAAGACAAGATTAGATTATATATAATTCGTACAGAAGTTTAGCTATGCCGTCGTAGCTCAGCCTGGGAGAGCACTCGACCAGTATTGGGGTGAAGCTGAAGACCGAGCTGTCGTGAGCTCAAATCTCACCGACGGCATTTATTTCTCAATGTCACAATTATGATGACAAGATATACAGCAGCGGTTAATTCCATGAAATCCGGTTAATCCGTCATATTGACAAATAAATGAAAATAAACACTAGAATTACTCAGGTCACTTATTTAACAAATCTTTTTTCATTTTTAGAAATTCTTCGTCACTCAGAACTCCCTTTTCCTTAAGATTGGCCAACTTCAGTAATTCATCGGCAATCGATTCTTTGAGTTCAAGCGATTCCTTTTGTGATTCAATTTTGATTTTATCCATTGAATTCTTTACATATTGAACTATTTGTTCTGCCGCTTTTTTTGAAATAGCTTCCATTTCGTCGGCAAATCCCGGGGCCCTTATTATGATCTTGGATGAAAAAATTCCTCTTTCCAATTCTATTGAGGTTATTTTGTCATAGGATACGGATACAATATTTTCCCTTACACCAAGTAGTGATGGGTCTCTGATTATAATTCTCTTGTTGGTAACAAATATTGTATCGGGGGTTGTAAATGAACCACCCGGTCTGTGCTTTGATTGTCTGGCAATAAATTGGACTTGCTCACCCTTATCTAACCTGTGTTTAATCTTGTTTACTTGTTCAAGTTCTTTATCGCTAAATTCCCAGGAATCATAAAGTTCTGCTTCAAAATCATTATCGTGGTTCAATGCGTGATAGATTTATGACCAACTATTAAGGATTCATTCAAAAAATTGCTATTGATATATCAATTTCACGTTAGAGATGTAGCTCATGAAAGAGGTTGGTTGTTTTTGATGAATTTTTAGTAACCTATCCTAGAATTTCATTAATAATTTTCAAAAATTAATCGATTTACGAATATTACAACAAAATCGTTATTATGTCCATGTGTTCAAGAAACATGAGGATGACCAATCCACTATTAATAGCAATCAAGCGAATCTTTTGTAATCATGAAAATACTTTTTCATTCAGAAAATATAACGACTTTGATTTTTATGAGTATGATAAATGTGTTAACTGTGAAAAAATTTTGAGATATATTCGGGGTTTTGACGAAAGCATTAGAGGGTGATAGTTTTCTACATCAATCTTCAAATCCTAATTATCCTATGGTGGATAGGAGCAATCGTAGCTGGATTATCGCTCCTAATACCACAGTATACTTACTTTCTCATAGTGGGATCTGTTGGATGGATAACTGTTGTTATAGCCTCTGGTCTAATAATCTACGCAATAAAAAGAAATGATAAAGAAAGTCAGAGAAATTTATCGTCTAATCTTAGCTAACTTCCTTTCCGCCTTGTTCCTCTATTACTACAAGAGTGACAGTGGACGTTATACCAGGTATTTTTCTTATTCTGCTGGTAATTGTATGATTCATTGTTTCAGTATTGTCTGATTTTACTTTGACGAATACATCATGTACTCCATAGGTTCCGCGCACTTCCTTTACATCAGTGAGTTTTGAAATTTCGTCTATTATTCTTTCTTCAGAGCCCAACGTACAATTTACGAGTATATATGCAGTAGACAATAATGATTCTAGAAATTTAGTGTATTTTAGTCTTTTCTATAAAATGTAGTTTCTAAATTACAAATACTATCTTTATTCATTTAAAGTATAAAGTTTGTAAAGCTCTCCAGTACGTTTACTTACGTAATTCCATTCTCTTGCACTATAATTCACTCTAACAAATTTTTGTCGCAATTCTGGATGCAACCTAACATATACGTCATCTCCTATTGTGATATTGTTTGACTTGGTTAGGGAAGTCATCTTTGCTGAAACACTCATACAATAACTTAAGATATCGAGCGGTGATTTTTGATCATGGCCGTACTGCACAATAATATTTTCGCCTTCATCAATTCCTATTTTGGCACTTAGGTCGGGATAATCATATTGATTTAGAATTGGATTTAATCCATTTTTTATGATTGTAAGCATAGAGATTCCACATCTGACGGCTCTATCACATACTACAAATTTATTAGATAATGAAGGGAAAAATGCAATAACTGCATCACCTACATATTTTAGCACAAATCCTCCATACCTATAGACTGTGGATGACATTTCATATGTAAACGCACGGATTATTGTTACCAACTTATCTACCGGAATCGTCATTGACAGATTCGTAGATCCTACCAAGTCTACGTATAATATGACAAGTGGAATTTTGGAATTTACATGATTTTTGAGGAAATTCTGTCCGGGTTCTATGTTTGAGTCGTACTGATATCTCCTTTTAAGTGCCTCCCATATCCTGTTCTGTGTCAGCTTAATTTGGGTGTCAGTGTCGTAAATAACTTCAGATTCCACGCGACCCTTCTTTTCATCTGTAATCATAGAAATAAAAGGCGATCTCTTAGTCACGTTTTGAGTTTTTGTTTCATCAACTTCCTTATTGTCCCTAGTCATGTGCACCGGCTAACCGATCTTCTAGATAGTTCTCAACTAATAATAAGATATTGAACTAATGATAGTTACCGAAATTCAAATAATCAAGCAAGAAAACTACTTTTCAAACACATAACCAAAAATCAAGGAAACTTTGAGCAAGCAATAAATGGTTATGTGTGAAGAAAGACTAATTAGGACTAAAGTTTATCTTGATGAAAGATACCTATTTTTTATGAGAATTCCAAATAAAGTTGAAGATGATTTTGCCAAGAAATTAAATGAATACTTTGATGTAATTGAGGACGCTTATTTACAAAGCATGAAACCCGCCTTAACTACAACGGAAGTTAATGTAATGCTCCAAGATGGGTCTGTTACAAAATCGATGACCTTCGATCCCCAATCAGTTATCGGATTTTATCGATCCTTTCTAAAAGACCTGAAAAACTGGGAAGTAGGGAATATTCAGGAGACAACGGGCGAGTTAAATAGAATCTATTGTCAAATTTCTGCTGATCTTGATATCTATGTTATCAAGGGATTTTTTGGAATACAATATAATATTTTACCATACTATAAACCAGATAAACAAGTCATACAGATACAAAAGGAATTAATAGATCTTTCTGCTAGTAACTCTTCACAATTAGAATCAGTAGCAAATATTGGTAACAGTACAATAAAACAGGAGCTAAAGAATATGGAATTGGATGATTTAAAGTTTGAGGATTTGTTTGAAACATTACTAGAAGATCAGGATTTAATGAGCGAGTTAGAAGACAAAATAAAAAACGTTGAGAAATTATATCCAGAATTGGAAGGAGCTGAAAAAAAGAATACATCTTTGATTTATGAACTTGAAAATTTGATAATGAAGGTCTATCAGGTTACTCCAATTTTAATAGATTATAATAGACTTATGCAGGGTGAAGAAGGCATAATTGTCTATTTTGATGTAGAACCCAGGGTTGATGCAAAAGCAAAAAGAAGTACAAATAAAACTGTAAATTTCTCGCGTATGACACCTCCCACAAAGCAAAGAATTGGTGAACTTTTTAAAGAAATAACCACGGCATTACACAACCAGAGATAGCAGATACAATTTGTAGCGCAATAAAACAAAATTCATAATGTTGGTTGAATAAGGGTTATTTGATTGAACAATCTTAGCAAGATGTATTTGAAGGGTAAAATTCCTTCGGTAGACGATATAATCAGGGCCCAGAAATTGATGGACAAGGCACATGTAAAAAGGACGCCGTTATTAAAGTCAAACACATTTTCAAAATCTGCACGCGCTAGCATCTTTTTGAAATATGAATCCTTTCAAAAAACCGGATCTTTCAAAGTTAGAGGAGCATATTCAAAAATTAACTCACTTACTGATGAGCAGTGCAAAGCGGGGGTTATCGCGGCCTCAGCAGGCAATCATGCACAAGGTGTTGCTTATGCTGCTTTGAAGAGAAATATTAAATGCAGTATTGTTATGCCAAAAAATGCATCTCCTGCAAAGGTGGCTGCCACGCGTTCTTACGGTGCAAATGTGATTCTCTCAGGGGACACATACGATGAATCTTGGAAAACAGCTGATTTGTTGGCAAGGGAGAGTGGGTATTCTATAATTCACGCGTTTGATGACCCTGTAGTCATTGCAGGTCAGGGTACTATTGGTTTGGAATTAATGGAAGATTTGAAAGATATTGATACTGTTTATTTACCACTCGGTGGCGGTGGACTTGCCTCAGGAGTATCTATAGCAATTAAGGCTAAAAGACCTAATGTCAAGATTATCGGTGTTGAATCCAAGCAATTTCCAGCTATGAAAAAGTCACTGGATAATGGCAGTCTTTGTCATATCGCTGGCGGATTTACTATCGCTGATGGTATTTCAGTCAAGTCTCCAGGCGAGTTAACATTTGAAATTTGCTCAAAATATCTTGACGATGTTGTTACTGTAGATGATGTTGCTATAGTAGAGACCATGTTTACTCTGATGGAAAGAGAAAAAGTTGTAGTTGAACCTGCAGGAGCAGCGAGTCTGGCATATGTTCTTTCTAATGGTAAAGTAAAAAATAATCAAAATATTATTTCAATACTTTCAGGCGGTAATATCGACATGTATCTATTAGGTCAAATAGTATCAAAAGGATTGATGCAAATGGGAAGATTAGTCAAGATATTTATCCAGTTGCCAGACAAGCCCGGAGCATTAAAGGGTGTTGTTGATAAAATAGCAGAACTGAGTGTCAATATAGTTCAAGTCGAACATGATCGCTTGAGCTCAAACGTAGCTGCAGGATCGGCTGGCGTATATCTAAGTTTAGAACTTGAAGATGAAAAGCATTCAAGGAGACTTTTAGATTTTCTAAAAAAGGAAAAAATGGTGTTTAAGGTTGTACCTTAACTGCAGTAGCAATATTCTCTAAAGCCAGCTTTATCTGCGGTAGAACCACCAATTTTTACCAAGACAAACTCATTTTTGGCTCTTGCGTAAGAATCAGTCAGATTTCGTTGATTTTCACGTAGAATTTGATACTCATCCATTGTTAATTTCTTACGTGATCCAATCTCCTCTTCAAGATTCATACTCTTTACTATGTCTTTGTAGCTTGATTGGATAACTCCTGTGAAAACCATCGCGCTGCTACCACTTCCATAGGACCCAAATCCTACCCTGCAGCCTTCAATGTCGTTATTCTTCTTATATTCATATTCGAGTAAACTTCTAAGTCCCATATACATTGATGCTGTATACAAGTTTCCAATGCTATTAGAGGCCTCAAGAGAGCTTGCCATCTTCTTCTCATACACCTCGTTGTAGAAGGATGTTTGCATGAATGCTTTTCTGAATTGTTCGTCTGCCTTCATGAATTCCTTGTCAGCCAGCATTGATTCTATTGTACCTCTACTGTCCTTTGGCACGGGTTCGTCGAAGCCTATCTCCTTGATGACATGTTGCCATCGAGGAAGAGTTCTCCATTCATGTCTTAGCAAATAAGCGAGTGCCTTTTCTCCCATTCTTCTATATGGCAAATGCACTGTAAACAGATCAATGTAATCTGTTATCGATTCCCCATCCTTAAGATGAATTAATCCAGTTCTGATTGCCTTTTCCTTGTAGCTGTCAAAGGCCTTCCTAACTTGGATTAAGTATAATAAATTAGAGTACAATCCATTTACAAGCGGAGTTTCCTTTCCAAAAGGCCTGTAGAAATCATATTCATTTTTGATGATTGTTGACGTGACTTTAGGGTCCAATGCCAACAATCTCGGGTTTTCTTTTATCAAAAGTGCTACTGCTCCAGCACCCTGCGTGTATTCTCCTGCTGATCCGATGTCGTATTTGGCTATATCACTTACGACTACAATGGCCGCTTTTCCATTGTGCTCTTCAGCTCTAATCCAATTGGTATTGTCATAAATTGCATAAGATCCACTGACACAGGCAAATTTGCATTCAATACCACCAGCATGTTCAAAACTACTATCGCCATACACCTGTTCAAGCATACCCACAACAAATGAGTTCAGCGCCTTTGATTCATCTATACTTGATTCCGTCGCTACATATAATCTGCCGATATCATTTGGGTGCAAGTTGTTTTTCTTCATTAATTCTAGACATGCATTTGATGCCATACAAGCCGCATCCTGATTTGTGTCGACCATGGCCATCTTCTTTATGCCAATACCATGTTCTAGCTTTTGAGGATCAATACCTCTTGCTTGAGCAAAATCCTTATAATCGATGTACAGTTTTGGAACGTATATAGCAAGGTCGTCAATGCCAGCTGGCATGTTAACAATTTTTCTCATAATAGACATTTAAAGGTACTTGTTGCTATTCGACTCTAATTAAAAGAAATTCGAAAAAAAATTGAGGTCTTTTTAAGAAAATTGTATTATTTATGCGCTAATAATTAGTATGATTGTCAAGTAATGAAACCTTTTTTTATCTGAAGTATGAGGAAATTGGCGAATTGAACTGTTCTTTTTTGCAGATTTACTGTCAATGTTTTACAATAGAGATGATTAATGAACGCGAATAGTTTCGTAAAAGTTATTACGTTCATGGGCATCGAAGCCAATTTGCTTTATCGCTGCAATAATCTTGTCCGCAGATAATTCTGTAGATCTTGCTCCAGTAGCACTAACTACTTCTTCACCAATTAATGTCCCACCAAAATCATCGGCACCATAAGTCAAAGCAAGTTGTGCCATTCCTATTCCATTTGTAAGCCAAGAAGATTGAAGATGATCTATAAGACCCGAAAAAACGATTCTAGAAATTGCAATCATTTTTAATAACTCCAGACCACCAGAAGGATATTTTATCATTCCATCTTCCTGCATCTTAGTATTATTCGGTTCAAGGCTCCATGGAATGAATGACATGAATCCGTGCGTCTTTTCTTGTAATTCTGCAATTTTTATCAAATGTCTTGCACGTTGTTCATAATTTTCTCCCGTTCCATACATCATTGTGGCCGAAGATTTTATACCAAGCTCATGTGCTTGTCTCATGATGTTTAGCCACTCTTCACTTTTTATTTTCAATGGACTAATTCTAGACTTTACATCATCATCAAGTATTTCCGCACCTGCACCTGGTAACGAGTCCAATCCAGATTCTTTTAATCTAGACAGTACTTCTCTGGTGGAGCTTCTTTCTACCTTGGAAATAGTATCAATTTCGGAAGCAGAGAGTCCATGAATAGCAACATCTGGACATTTGGCCTTAATCGTCCTGAACGCTTGTTCATAATACTCCAGCTTGAGTTCAGGATTGTGGCCTCCCTGCATCAAAACCTGACTGATACCAAACTGGTCCCTTGCTGTCACGACTCTCTTTACAACGTCGTCAACAGACAATGTATATCCCTCAGAATCACCAGGTGCTCTGTAAAAAGCACAAAATTTGCAATAAGTTATGCATACGTTAGTATAATTTAGAATGATATTGTTAACATATGTGGCAATTTTACCAAAGAGTTTCTCCCTCAAAATATTACCAATAATACCTAAAGCATAGGTATTATCGGATTTCAATAAACGCACACAGTCATTTAGACCTACTCTTTTTCCTTGCAATACTTGATCGAAAATATCACTCACATCAGATTTCTGGATCAACTCTTGTGCAAAGAAATTCATTAACTATAACTTTCATGACGTTAGTCAACGATATTTATTCTTTACAAAACATGCCAAAAAGTGAAGATTTTATAGCCGATAGCGACATCATCTAAATAATTTGTTAAGCATTGCAGGTAGTACAAATGCGTTGGAAAAAGTAATCCATGGAGAAGAATTATCTTTCAATGATGGTATGGAATTAATGAAAAATGAAAACGTCTTCAATTTGGGCGCTGCCGCCAATTTGATAAAAAAAAACCTAACTGGTAACACTATAACTTTTGTTGCTTCATACTACCTGAATTATACCAATGTTTGCGCTGCCAGCTGTCCACTTTGTGCATTTTATAGAAAAGGAACTGAACCTGATTCCTATACCCTAACAATCCAACAGATCCTGGCAAGGGCAAAAATTGCGATAGAGCAGATGAAAGCAACAGAGCTTCATATAGTTGGTGGATTTCATCCCAAACTGGGACTTGACTATTACGAAAAAATGATAAGTGAAATCAAGAAGGAATTTCCATCAGTAACGATAAAAGCCCTCACCCCGGCTGAAATTCATTTTATTTCTCATATTACCAAGAATTCAGTTAAGGAGGTGCTTTCGAGGCTAAAAGATGCAGGACTCGATGCATTACCCGGAGGAGGAGCGGAGATATTCAGCAAAGACATCAGGGATATTATTGTGAGAGGCAAATGTTCCGGAGAGGAGTGGCTCAAGACAGCTGGAATCGCGCATGAGATGGGAATAAGATCAAATTGCACAATGCTTTTTGGTCATATTGAAGAGCCACAGCATATCATTGATCATTTGATTAGAGTTCGAGAATTACAAAAGAAAACGGGTGGTTTTATTACTTTTATTCCTTTAAAATTCAGCCTCGACAATACGGAGCTTGAACAAAAAGGATTAATTGAAAAAGAAAGCTCTTCAATATATGATCTGAAAGTAATTGCTCTGTCACGGCTTATGCTTGCAAACACCATGAAAAATATTTCTGTTTATTGGGTTGCACTAGGAAAGAAATTAGCTCAAGTTGCGTTATCATATGGTGGAAGCGATCTTGTTGGTACCGCATTCTCTGAAGAAATTTTTAAAGCGGCAGGTAAAACTACAGGAACTTCAATTCAGGAATTAGTATCATTGATTAAAGATGCGAAATATAATCCACAACAAAGAGATACATTTTTCAACATATTAAATCACGTTATATGATTATTGTTGACTAGCTATAACTTTGGATTTTTTTGCCGTTACTATCTATGAATAGTAAATCATCATACGAAAGAATGTTGTTGCGCCTTGCATTTTGAAGCAGCGCTATGATTGAATTCTTCCCCTCTTCTCCCATATCGATTGTAAGATCATTTACATACATCTTGACAAATTTTTCAATCAGCGACTTGGGATTACCTCTGCCAAATTTCATCGAATATTCTACCGCATCTTCCAAATGTTCTAGTCCATACTTTATAGAATTCCTGAAAAGTTCATCAAACTCGATAATTTCTTCAACCGTTAGGGATCGTTTACTTATAACATTAATTCCTAGTGGAACAGGCATTCCGTTGGTAGTATCATGCCACCATCTCCCAAGATCCAGAATTTTTCGGAATTCATTTCCAAATGAAATCTGTGCCTCATGAATAATTAGACCTGCATCAACCAAGCCAGATGACACATGTTTTGGTATTTCACTAAAGATAAATTCTGTCCCAGCAAATTTTCCTATGGCCAGATTTAGCAGAAGGTTAGCAGACGTCATTTTACCCGGAATCCCTATCTTACACTTGTTCAAATCTTTTATTTCGATGCTTTTTTTCGAAATTACAACAGGACCATAATTAATTCCAAAACTTCCACCACTATTCAAAATGACGTAATCCTTAATGAAAGCATATGCGTGAGCCGAAATAGCCGTGATGTCTAATTCGTGGTCAATTGCCCGTTTGTTCAATTTCTCAATATCTTCAACAACATGTTTAATTTCAAAATAAGGCGAACCAACCTTACCCGAAGCAATCCCATAAAACATGAAAGCATCATCCGCATCAGGGGTGTGTCCTAGTGTTACTCGTTTCATAAAAAAGTGAATATTCTGACGATATTTTTGTTTTACAGTATTAGAGCCCTAGCAGATGAGAAATTGAGAGAATAAAATGAATATTGTGATTTATGAGCAGGCATTTGTATCTGACCAAGCGCATTATCGCTAAATATCTCAGATTTGATCTAGTTCCTTCGTAAGATAAGGAAGATTTAATAATCCTGGATAGATTTTTTGTCGTTTGTAAGATGCCAAAATTCAAGTCCACACAGGATATCTTGAGAATTATAGGAAATAAGGATCAAATTCGTAATTTCGGTGTAATTGCTCATGTAGACCATGGAAAGACTACGATGAGTGACAGTTTATTGGCTGCATCAGGGATTATTTCTCCTTCAGTTGCAGGTCAGGCCCTCGCACTTGATTCAATGAAACTAGAACAAAACAGACAGATGACAATTAGAGGGGCTAATGTAACTTTGTACTATGAACTCGGAGGCAAGGAATATGTCATTAACATGATCGATACTCCTGGCCACATCGATTTTACAGGAAGAGTTACTAGAGCACTTAGGGCCATTGATGGAGTAGTTGTGGTATCAGATTCTGTGGAAGGAATTATGACCCAAACTGAAACTGTTACAAGACAAGCACTTGAAGAGCGAGTGAGACCAGTTCTATATATAAACAAGATAGATAGACTTGTCAAAGAACTAAGATTAGATGCGCCCGCAATGCAAAAATGGCTTTCAAACATTATTGCAGAATTTAACAAGTTGGTCGATATCTATGCTGAACCGGAACTTAAAGAAAAATGGAAGGTAAGTATTCAGGCAAATAGTGTAGCATTTGGTTCGGCAAAGGATAGGTGGGGATTTAATTACAATATTGCCCAAAGGAATGGGGTCGGCTTTAAGGATGTTTATGATGCTTACAACTCAGACGATCAGACTTTAATAAAGGCACTTTCGGAAAAGGCTCCATTACATGAAGCAGTGCTTGGAATGGTCGTACAGCATCATCCACCTCCTCACGTAGCACAGCGATATAGAATACCAAAGATTTGGCCAGGTGACCTAGATTCTGACATTGGAAAGTCTCTTATGTCATGTGATGATAAAGGGCCAATTCTAATGATGGTTACCACGATTAATGTGGATCCACAGGCTGGCAGAATAGCGACCGGTAGACTGTTTTCGGGAACGATAAAGGATGGAGATGAGGTTTATCTAATTGACGGGAAAAGGATGGGTAAAGTTCAGTCGGTAAATATCTACATGGGTAACACTCGTGAAGTAGTAAATATGCTCCCCGCAGGAAATATACCAGCATTGCTAGGTATCGATCATGCAATTGCAGGAGAGACGTTTTCATCCGTTAAAGATGTGCCTGCATTTGAATCAATCAAGTATGTCTCTGAACCTGTTGTTACTATTGCAATAGAACCAAAACATCCAAAAGATCTTCCTAAGTTAGTTGAAGCATTAAGGAGAATCACTGTTGAGGATCCAAACCTTATAGTAAAAATTAATGAAGAAACTGGAGAAACTTTACTTTCCGGAATGGGGGTATTGCACCTTGAGATTGCTACCTCTCTCATACTGGAAACAGGTCTAGAAATCACTACGACTCAACCTCTTATCAATTACCGTGAGACTATCCGCAATAGTGCTGGGCCAATAATGAGTAAATCGCCAAATAAGCACAACAAGATATTCATGAGAATCGAACCACTTGGAGAAGAAATTATTGAATTAATCAAGAATGGGCACATCCATGAAGATCTAGATAAGAAACAGATGGCTAAAATATTACGAGAAAAAGGTTGGAGTGCAGATGAAGCAAAGAGCGTAGCTGCCGTTGATGTTAGTGGTAATATTCTCCTTGATCAAACAAAGGGTGTACAATTTATTCAAGAATCACTCGATTCTATAAGATCGGGTTTTGATGATGTCATACACTCCGGTCCTCTTGCTCATGAGACTCTTCGTGGTGTGAAATTTGTATTACATCATTTTGTACCCCATGAAGATCCTGCTCACCGTGGTCTTGCGCAATTAATGCCAGCGACTAGACGAGCCATGTTAGGATCTATGCTTTTAGCTGATCCCGCCTTATTGGAACCAATTCTTGGCATGGAGATAAAATGTCCTCAAGAACAAATAGGTACAGTTGCTGGAATCTTATCGGGGAAACGAGGAAAGCTATTAAACGTTGAACAAAAGGGAGTTATTACCATTATTCAGGGTGAGGTACCTGCCTCAGAAACTTTTGACTTGTCTGAAGTAATGCGAGGTGGTACTGCTGGAAAAGCCTTGTGGAACACGTATTTTAAGAATTGGCAAATTGTACCCCAATCTATATTCAAGACTCTTGTCAATGAAACTCGGAAGAGAAAGGGACTAAATCCCGAGCCACCTACATCTGACGAATTCGTAGATAAAGAATAGGTCGTGCCCGAGA
>JACMIO010000001.1 GCA_014381105.1 bacterium
ACACACGCATGCACTGTAGAGCGAAACATAGCTTCGTTATCGGCTTGATAAAAAGTTTTTCTTGAAGACAGGTCTTTAAAAAAATTGCCAACTTTTGTGCCTTTCAATAAGCTACTGGCAATTCCTTCTGTTTCATAGAGCCACCAACTGATAAAGAAACCTTTGCCATACGGGGCGGCACACACATCAAATACCAGGTCTTTATTCTTAATCCGAAAATACTGACGACTGGATGAAAGCAAACCTCCTTCTTTATGAGTCACCGGCTCCATTTTAATATTCGGCATTTCATGAGTTGTTACAATGTTTTTGAGATCTTCATAAAACTGCTTTGACGAAGTGTTAAAAAAAGGAATGAGAGTACTCCAATGTGAGAGTATCTGGGCGATTGGGATTGCCATAGTTGTAAAGTTTTGGGTTAAAGGGATTACAAAATAATAAGATAAACAATCTTTTGCAATACCCGCTTTGTGGTATTGACAAGAAAGATAGCCCTTACTATTTTTGCTTTCTCATAAAGGTCGAAATGTAGGCCGGGGTTTAGACTCCGGCTTTTTATTCCCTTATTTTTGTTCTTCAAACAATCCTGGTTCTTTATTTGCCTTCTCATTTTCTTGGTATCTTCTAAATATATAATCCTCAACTATTTTTCTTTCCTTCCCATATCTTTTTCGTGAAAATTCAATTCCTTCCTCTTTAAATGACTGAGCCTGTGGCTGGGGTGCCAAGGTATCTGCACTAAAGGGCCGGGAGGTGGTCCCATCAATCATTAACTTTAAGTAAATTGAATACCTGGGCAGATTCACAAAATCATCTTCATCAAATACCGGATGAAATTCTTTGGCAAGATGTTCGGCATCTTCTGCCCCAATTCTGAAGGATATAATAGTTCCTACATTTCCGAATATAGCGGAGCGTATCTTTTCATGCAATTGTTCAATATACTGATGAGTGAGGAATAATGAAAGTTTATATTTCCTAGCTTCTGATAATATGTCAGCAAATGATAAAGAAATGAAAGAATGCATTTCATCGACATAGAGATAGAAAGGAATACGCTCATGTTCTGGTTGGGTAGAGCGGAATAAGGCCGCTAATTGAATGGATGTAACTAGAATACTTCCTAATATAGATGAGGCATCTTCGCCTAACTCACCTTTGGATAAATTAGCAATTAATATTTTTCCTTCATCCAAGACATTCTGCATCCTGAAGCCATTGGTTGTTTGCCCCACTGTATTACGAAGTGGAATACTGGTTAAAAATACTCCGGTCTTGTTTAGAATAGGTGTTATGGCATCTGATCGTAATTGCGGACTGTATTTATCAAACTCATTTTTCCAAAACGAAAGTGTATGTTGATTGGTAACATAGCTGAGTACTTTGTTTCTAAATAGCATATCGGTTAACAAAGGTTGAATATCAAGCAAGGTGGCACTCGGGTATTCAAGCAGAGTCAAAAGTGCAAATCGAAGTATGTATTCTAATCTCGGGCCCCAGGAATCAACCCATATTTTTTTGAAGGTGGAAATAAGCCCGGAAGCAACTAGGTGATGGTAATTTGCATGCACTGCTTTGAGTGGATTAAAGGCTATTGGATATTCAATGTCTTTTGGATTGAAATAAATAACATCACTTAATCTTTCTAAAGGAATATAATCCAAAATTGATTCGGCAATATCTCCGTGAGGATCGATAATACAAACTCCTTTCCCTTTTTGAATATCCGAAATGGCCATGTTTAATAACAGGGTTGATTTACCAACTCCGGTTTTTCCAATGACGTAAATATGTCCTAATCGGTCTTTGTCTTTAATGCCAAAAGGCTGACGTTGGTTACGCCAGTTGGTGATACCAATGGGGGTGATGTCATTCATATAGGTTTAATTGTATCGTTTTAAATGATCCACCGAAAGGGAGGGAAATTTGAGCATTAAACAAATTAACCTCCCTTATATAGTCCTTTTCAATTTGCAATACTGATTCTATTAACAGAAATAATCGAATGTGCTATCATGAAAAAGCTAGACAAAAGACAACATACCGCAAGTACAGATTTTGAGCCCAAAGAGGGGGGACGAACTCTTTTGTCTAGCAACAAAGGCGGTATGCGTTCTCCTTCTTTGGATTTAGGTATCAGTCCTGATTCGACTCAGGACGAACTTATCAGTATCCTTGCCGACATTCTTGTTGAAGCATTTATGTGGCAGTATGAACATGGAAAAGAACACACAACCACGGGCAGTAGTTTATTGCCGGGTATCGACAAAAGAACAAGTTGAAGAAGGAAACAGCCTTACAACACAAGA
>JACMIO010000045.1 GCA_014381105.1 bacterium
GAATCAGATTTTATTCTTCTCTATCTTAGTTGCAAAAATCGTAAACAAGCTGATGTTGTCATGGCAAAAAAATATTTGCTGAACCCAACAGTAAGTTAAGAAAAACTATGTCGGTATCAATCCTATGAGCTATAAATAATAAAAAGATTAAAGCTCAGATGATGCATACATTTTGTTACTTGCTACCATTTACTCCTTCTTTTATCTCTTCAGTTATGTTTCCAAGAACACTTGCAGCACCTTCACCAATTTTTTGAGCAGCCTCTCCTGTCTTATTGAGTATACCTGCGCCTACTTCGCTAGCATTCTGTCCTAATTCAGAAGCAGTCTGATTTGCTGAGGCAGTCATATTCCCGACTGCATTTGAGGCATCTGTAGTAGCGTTTTGAGCACTCAAGCTACTTGTTGTAATAGTCAGCGTCAACATCAATACCGTAGCTCCAATAATGATTAATTCTTTATTCATTAAGCTTCAAATGCTCCATTTTTTATTAAAGGATTATAGTTTCATTCTTCGGGAATTTGGTAATAATTCACGAATGAGCGCCGGGAGTGGGACTCGAACCCACGAGTTCTTGCGAACATCAGCTTACGCATCGGTATTCATTATTTTGATCTCGAGGCTGACCCCTTTTAGGGAATCATGCATATCTTACCTAGCTTGGGTACCCCGGCAATGGAATTATTATTGATAATCTTTATAATTCTATAAATGTTGGGCACCTGACCGTTTATAAACATCAAAAATTATATAATGATCAACATATCAGTACTTCAATCTATGTTGTCAACAACTGAAGTACAATCGCCCGTCCCAAATCAATTAAAAACACTAACTTTGACAGATTTAGTAAAAATGAACAAATTATCAGTCTCTTTGAGAGAACAAATCAAGAAACATATTGATATTGATCCATTTACTACTGAGGATCCATTTAAAGAAAATGATGACTATGAATACTCAGTTATTTTGGACAAAACTGACACAAAAAGAGTAATCTGTATGGTTGTGACAAAAAAAGAACCTCCAATACAATTGCCTTGGGAAATTTTACTTGGCGATCAACTAGTTCATCTAACGATATCAAAAACAGATGCAGCATCAATAAAATATCAATTAATGCCAAAGGACACCAACAATTTTTATCCCTTCAGAAAGTCAACAAGAATTGTTGGGTATATTATGTTTGCATTTCAAATATGCGGCTTGTCACAATAGTATTCGATCTCAAGACAAGTTGCTTTTCATCCCAGAAAAGATACTCTAATGTATAATGTTGAAATTCTATGCATTGGCAATGAGTTACTATCTGGCATAACATTAAATACGAACGCTCATTGGTTATCAAGGAAAATTACTAAAATTGGTGGATTAGTTAAAAGAGTAATTGTTGTTGGAGATGATTTGATTGAAATTAAATTTGCCCTAACAGATTCCCTTAGCAGGAACCCTAATTGGATAATTGTTTGTGGTGGATTAGGTCCAACCTACGATGATAAGACTCTACTAGGAATTGGTAAAACATTGAAAAAGACGTTGATGTTGAACAGTACTGCACTGGACATGGTGAAAAAAAGCTATAGATACAGACATCGAAGAGTGAGGATAAATAAGGCTAGATTGAAAATGGCAATAATTCCAAGAGGCTCCACCCCAATTGAAAATCCTGTGGGTAATGCACCTGGGATACTACTTTGTGTTCACAAAACTCAAATTATATGTCTACCCGGGGTTCCAAACGAAATGAAAGCGATAACCACTAAAAGCATATTACCTCAAATGAAACAAGAAATAGGCGATTTTTCAATAAGGGAGACTAACTATCATGTTCAGGGTATTAGCGAGGCTATGATATCATCCAGATTAACAAAAATAGTCGACTCGGCACCAAATGACCGATTATATCTGAAAACCCATCCGCGTGGTTATGTTGATAATAGTCCAACGATAAGAATTCAATTAGTTTCAAAGGGAAATAATGAAGAGCAAGTTGAACACCTAAACGTTAAAATTTCAAAACAGATCACGGCCTTAATTCGAAAAAATAAGGGAAAAATATTAAAAATATCATGAGTTTGGAATGTACATGTCAGGTAAAAGTGAATTAGTAGAATTAAAAAGAAATCCAACTCATAACTATCTTAACGAATTATCCGAAATTTACTTAAATAGAAAATATTATAATTAGTATTATTGCATAATATCAGTGACCAACTATTGACAAATAGAAATATTAGCATCAACCCAGAAAGTATACTTTCTCAAACATTAGATGAATTACGAATAACCGACAATAAGATAAAACAGAACACATCGTCTTTGGTTAAAAATCTGGAGACTTCCAACAGTGATGAATTTTGGATAAATATAATGAAAGCAATAGTTGTATCATGTGATGAAAATAAATACGTTTTTTCAAATGCTGAACTTTGTGATTTTCTGACAATCGGAGCAAGAGGTTTGGATAACAAAAGATATGAATCCAGTGTAAATTCAGGTAACCAATCAATGAGTAAAGTAGTAAGTGATGCAATATTTAGTATATATAAAGACATAATGGAGAATTATGATAACGTTGATAATGAATTAAAAAATTATTATCCCAAAATCATTCTGAATATAATTTCAATTATTAGAAGGGGATCTGACATCAGTGGCGAAAAGGTAAATCTTTATGGATTGGAAAGATATTATCTGAAAAATAAGACCGATGCTGTAAATGGAAAATTAGATATCTCTGAACCAATTGTCGCTGATGTGCAGAAAACTGTTAATATTGAAACAACAAAATCAATTGATGTTCAATCTGTTCAAGCTTTGGTGTCGTCTACTGCAAAGGAAAATATTTTGAGCAAGAAAGATCTTGTCAATAGTCTTAGTGTTATATCAGGAAGGAAAAAGAATGAACTAAACGAGCTACTAACAAAGATTCCAGAACAAGATTATAAGAAAATAACGGACTTGTGCGTAAATTATAATAAATTACAAAAATATTCAAAATTGATCGGAACAGAGGAATTTAGTCGTCAAATTGAAAAAGAATTGGGAAGAAAACTTAATGATAGACAACTCCAACATGCTACAATTTCGATAAGAAAGGTCAAGACGTATGTGGAGAATGTTCTAGATGGAAAATTCATTCCACACGGTTCACATGGAATCAATCATGTCAAACATAATTTGGAGTATGGATATCAGTTAATGGGATTAATTGAATATAGAAGAAGGTATTCTCAGTCTCAATCTTACAACAAAAATTCGAAAGTTTAGACAAAACCTTACTATTGAGTTTGGTCTTTTGGAGATATCTTTTGCTTTCTGGCCATAAAAAATAGCAAGATTCCAAACAATATCAAAATTATGGCAAGACCTTGTGCGCCTCCTCTTGGGATCAGGATTATATAAAAAACCGCAAACAAAATGCAACTAATGCCTTGAAAAAAATACTTGAGAGCCTCATCAAGCTTAAATTTCTTACCAAGAATAGCTATTGCAAAAAATGCTACTATTGGGTAAATAGTTAGTAAAATATACTGATCTATATCGACTCCATTATGAGGCAAGAAGACTAACTAGAGCTAATATGATTGAAGCAAATATCTATGTTTCCTTGACGTGAAATCGCAAATCGTTTATTTCAACTGCTACTTTTCTTTCAATCAAGGATCGTGCATTTTCAAAAGGTAAAATCGCAACGTCCTCTTTTATGAATGGGCCATATTTTGCCATATCAACTCCCATAAACTGATCGGTAGATTCCAAGAATCTTATTATGATCATTTTTGACCTTATGATTCTGGAAATGGAATCTAAATTATTCACATTTCCATCGATTAAAGATTGTATTATCAAATCTTTTCTTTGAGATAATTTTCTTTCTTCTTCGAAAATATATTTCTCTTCATCAGTTAACTTGGAATAATCATCAGTAGATAAAGATGGATAAGGCAAATTCGCGTTAGAATTTTCTAATAGCTTCCGAGTTCTTAATTCGATCAATGATTTTGTAGATAATACTAGCAATCTTATCAGTTCGTGGTGCACATCTAATTCTAGGTTTTCATATTTTTGGATGGAAAGTTCCTTTATCAGCTGTGCAATTTTCTTGTAAATATCCGGAGACATACCTTGTATCTTTGGAATTTGCGTTTCCTTTTTCAATAATTCCATAATAAAATCCAAATCTATCTTTTTTTCAGAATTTCCGCTGTTGTTATTATCATCTATCTCCGCCAATAATTTCTACCTTTTAGTAATTTCTATTTAAATACCAGTTTATTAAAATTTTAATCTAATAAATTTTCTAGCAATGTAAAAAAAATCTCTAAACTAAGTCTCAAGCAAGTCCTACTTTCTAGTTTAAAACTTAATTATGAGAAAAATATAATCGGTTCTGATTGCCTTATAAAATTGTTAATGGAGAATTTGAGCCTCTAACGTATACCAGCGATGATGTTTTGCTTAAAATCAAGGAAGAAGGAATAAAATTTGTTGATTTACAATTTACTGGATTATTCGGAAGGTTTCACCATACTACCATGGCAGCTAATATGTTAAGGAAGGAAGACTTTAAGGACGGCCTGCCAAAACTTGATGGTTCCTCAATTAAAGGATTTACGGAGATTCATGAATCCGATTTAATCATTAGACCTGATCCTTCCACATATGCCTTGATTCCATGGATAGAAAAGTATCCCACAGCAAGGTTGATATGCGACATTCAATCGGGCGGTGAAAGGAGAGAAACCTACCTGGCGGATCCACGTGGGATAGCCAAAAACGCAGAAAAGTACGTCAAGGAAAGTGGTTATGATATGTCTTACTGGGGACCTGAGGTCGAATTCTTTGTCTTTGATAAATTACAAGTAAATACATTGACCTCATTTCATAGTCAAAGCTATGAAATAACTTCCCGTGAAGCACCCTGGTCAACGGAAAACGTTGGTTATACTCTCAGGTTGAGAGAGGGATATCTTCCAAGTCCACCTGGAGATACTCTTATGGACTATCGGCATGAATGTGTCGATGTTCTCAGTTCGAATTTCGGAATAATTTGCGATGCCCATCATCATGAAGTTGCGACTGCTGGACAATGTGAAATAGACATTCGTTACGATAGTCTTGTTAATACTGCCGATTCTGTCCAAAGTTACAAGTACATTGTCAAGAATATTGCAAAAAAGCATAACATGATAGCAACAATGATGCCCAAACCAATTGCATTGGATAACGGTTCGGGGATGCATGTTAATGTTAGTCTCTGGAATAAAGGAAAAAATCTATTCTATGATCCAAATGACAAATATGCAGAGCTATCACAAACTGCAAGGTATTTCATTGGTGGTATACTAGATCACGCAAAGGCTCTTGCAGCAATTGTAGCGCCAACTACGAATTCTTATAGAAGGTTGATACCCGGATACGAAGCACCAGTTTATATTGCCTGGAGTACGGGTAACAGGTCGGCAATAATCAGAATCCCTGCACATTATAAGGGTGAAAAATTTGCATACCTCAAAAGAATAGAATTTAGAGCACCAGACCCTTCATGTAATCCGTATTTGGCTTTTTCTGCGATTGTTGCAGCTGGCCTTAGTGGAATTAAAAAGAGAATTGAAGCAAATGATCCCAAGATAGAAGATCATGTTGATGCAGATATATTCAAGATGACTGATGCTGATAGAGAAAAACATAAAATCAAACAGTTGCCGGCGAGTTTGAGAGAATCAATTGAGGAATTAAAATCCGACTCTGATTTCTTGAAACCAATATTTGGTAAACATGTTATCGAACGGATAATTGACAATGCAGCAAAACAACATATGGAACTGGCTGTACGTCCTCACCCGCATGAATTTACCATGTATGCTGACGTATGATATAACAGCATGAATTGAGTTTGATGTGTTAGTTTGGATGACTCAATCAGAAAGTCATTCTGAAACTATGATTTTTTTATTCCTGATATCTTGACTCATTTGCAGGAATTTATCTTGAATGTCTTTGGGTATCTTGTTTTCAAAACCATGGAACGGAGCTATGTATAGTATTCCATCTTCGGTGGTTGAATTCTTTGCCGATTCTATTCCAGGAGTATAAATCATTCCTGTAAAGTTGTTCATACGTATCATTTTGAATACATAGTCATAGGCCTTTACTGGATCCAAAACAAATGACGTCACTACAGTATCAGGTGCTAATTTATTCTGGTCTGACACAGCACCAAATGCATAGATTCCTTTCTCTTTAGCTGCATTGATAACACCTTGGCCAGCCGTATCAGCGACGTGCAATATGAAATCTGCACCTTGTTCAATTTGAGACAATGCTGCAGACTTTCCCTTAGTTTCATTGTCCCAATCATCCAGGTAAGTCACAAGTACCTTAGTAGTAGAATTGACATCCAAAGCACCCTGTTTGTAACCTTCGTATATCCTCTTTAGGTTGGGATATTTCTCATCTCCTCCGATAAATCCAATAGTATGGTTTTTTGAAAGCATACCTGCAAGTGCTCCTAGAAGATACGTGGCTTCCTGTTGTTTTGGAAAAATTGAAGCCACATTTTCAGATTTTACTAATCCAGTGAATACAATAAATTTTAGGTTGGGATATTTCTTTGCGATCTGAATAACGGGATCTCCCCATTCATATCCTTGAGCTATGATAATATCGTAATTCCCATCTGCATAATCCTTGAGAGTAGTTTCTATGTTTGATACTGATACGTTATCTAAGAAGGTAACTTCATAACCATATTTAGAAATTATTTCTTGTCCAGCGTTGTAAGAAATGCTCCCCAACCTGCATCGCTAAAAAGACCATCAGTTAAATAAGCAACCCTTAGAGATTTATCATCTAAAGTTTTACGTGATTGATTCTGTTCCTGTGCGTACCCCTCTTGAAGAAAATAACAATGACACATGACTACAAGCCAACCAAGCAAAACAATTATCGAAATACAAAACAATCTTCTTTGGATCCGCAAATATCCTATTCTAATCATTTTATTCATCATTTTCCTCTCGACGTTCTACATTCTCCTTATCTAAAAGCGGTAGTGTAAAGATGAAGGTAGCTCCTTCTTGCTGAGAACTACTTTCTGCCCATATTTTTCCGCATGTTCTTCGATAATGCTTTTTGAAATAAACAAGCCCAGCCCAGTTACCCTGTCGGATCTTGTTACAAACTTGGAAAATAACTTGGGGAATATTTCAGGGTGTATTCCAACTCCAGTATCTTTTACAATAACTTGAACTTTGTTTGACATGATTGCAGTTGTAACAGTAATTGATCCTTTTTTGGTAAATTTCCCCGCATTGTCAAGAAGGTTGAGCAGTACCTGATTTAGTCTTAACCTGTCTCCTGTAACAAAAATTGTTTTGCTTGGACTCTCATAATTTACCACAAGATCTTTATATATAAATTGAATATTTCTCTTATATTCTTCAACAATATTTGATATTAGATCGTACAAATTTAGCCGTTCCTTCATCAATTTCAAAGTATTACTCTCTATTCTGGTAACATCAAGTATATCCTCAGCAAGCCTTCCTAATTTTTCTGTGTTTCTCTTTATGATATCTATATATTGATTTTTCTTAGCTATGCTCAAATCTGCAGATTGAAGGAGATAAATTGCATTGAGGATGGGCTGAATGGGGGTCCGAAGTTCATGAGCTGCAACATTAATGAATTGATTTTGGGCCTCATCCTTAATCTTGAGTGATTCATTTGCTTTCATCAATTTGTAATTGGATTCGTTCAGGTCGCGAGTTCGTTTTGCGACTTCATCCTCCAAAATGCTATACCATTTTCTTAATAAAAAGACCAGAAATATTATTGCAGCAGTAGTTCCAGTAAGCAAGGAGAACATCTTTATACCTTCTGTAAAAAGAACCGAATTTATTTTCAGATATATTCGATCGGTTGGTGTTACCACTTGAACGAAATATACGGGTTGTGTTCCAACTAATATCGGCGATTGCGTATTTAATCTCTCACCTTTTCCATAGTCATACATTGCATGCCCAGCATTTCCGGCCAGCAAATATTGTGTCAAATTATTCAGGACCTTATTGTAATTGATAAATTGTTGTGTTTCATTACCAAAGAAATTTTTCCCTTCTAGATCACCGCTTGCACCTACGGCCAAAAGATTTCCGTTTCTATCAAACGCGAC
>JACMIO010000046.1 GCA_014381105.1 bacterium
ACGCGGACCTGAAATTTCATGAAAGAAACAAAAATCTTGAAAACTTGGTTGTAAGATCTAACTTTGACGACAAAGTTGTGTTATTAAAATTCTATCCTGGTTTTGATTGCAAAATTATAGACTACTGTGTAGAAAAGGGAAACAGAGCAATAATCTTTGAAGGCACAGGCCTGGGTCACATAAATAAAGAATGCTTTCATCAGATAAAGAATGCAGTGAAGAAGGGAATTCTTGTATTTATGACGTCACAATGCATCTGGGGTAAAACTTCGCTCACAGTCTATGATACTGGAAGAGATCTTTTGGAGATAGGAGTAATCCCTCTTTCTAACACAACCTCAGAAACCGCGTTAGTCAAGGCCATGTGGTGTTTGGGAAACTTTGAAGACAAAGACGTCATAAAGATAATGACAACCAATATTGCGAATGAGTTCACAAATCGCATCATTATAGACTAATTGCAGATTATCTGCATTAAACTTGAATAATAAAACATAAAAATAACACTGGTAGGAGGCTCGAAGTCTTTCTCACATGAACAACAAACATTGAATTCTGCCACCGCAATGAAATTTGCGCAAGAATTGCACGACCGACATACCCATGGTACCTATGCGATAATGCTAGTTTCAAAAAAAGTAAGGCCAGATTCCAGAAAATAGTTGTTGGTTAGAAATAAGCTCTCCTGCATTTTGGATAAGCAATCAGTTGTCACAAATTATTCAAAGGTCAATTCAAGTACAATTCTCATTGAGTGACGTCAGTAGGTCCAAGTTCATAGATCCTATGTCCGCTATATCCACCTATTGTTTTTAGTACGCCTTTTGATTCAAGTGAACGAAGAAATGAATTTGCTATTGAAATTTTTACGCCCATTGACCTAGCTAATGATTGGGACGTAATTGGTTTCATGTTTTTTATGGTTTTCAATCCTTGCGATTCTTCTATAGCTATCAATGTTTTTTGTTTTTGTTTGAACGGTCCCTTCTTTTCTCCCTTCTTAGTCTTATCATCGGCAGCTGGAGTGTCCTTAGTTGTTTTTTCTTGATTTCCCATTGATTTTTTCTTAGCTCCGCCCATAGTAACATCACAGTTATTCCATTTTATAATCCTATGCAAAATGCGAGGTCACATCACCTGAACTGCCCCCTTTTTTTCGAAAACAAATCCGGATTTTTGCAACGCAGGTTTGAAATATTTTAAAACACCCTCCCGTAACAAATAACGTTGGATTTTTCCATTATTGTCAATATCATGGAGCAAATGGAACAAACCACAAGCAGGTTGGAACTTACAAACCATCTGGTCACTCTTTTCAAAAATACCTCGCCGGATATCATTGACAAAATAATCTATCTCATTCAGGGAAAAATTAGACCTGATTATGAAGGAATTGAAATGGGAATTGCCGAAAAAACCATAATACGAGTTATATCCCAAATATCAAATATTTCAATAGATAAAGTTTATCATAAATATCGTGAGATAGGCGATCTGGGAAGTGTGGCCGAATCAATTTTGAAGAATAAGGTTCAGACCACGCTTTTTACTGAAAAGGTTACTATTGAAAGGATTTACTTGATCTTTGACAAGATTGCAAAAACTATCGGAAAGGGATCACAGGAAATAAAATTAAGGTTGTTAGCGAGTCTTTTCAATGATTCATCTCCTCAAGAGTGTAAATATATTATCAGATTTGCATTGGGGACACTTAGGCTTGGAATTGCCGATAGTACAATAATGGACGCCCTGGCTCTAGCATATACTTCCGATAAAAAAAATAGAAAACCTTTAGAAGGTGCCTACAACGTCTCTAGCGATTTAGGAAGAGTTTCTAGGATATTGGCAACTGATGGATTAAAAGCTGTTTCTGAAATTAAGATTGAATTATTTATTCCCATAAGACCAATGTTGGCCGAAAGAGTCCAAACAAGTAAGGAGGCACTTGATAAAGTGTCAGGTAAGGGCGCAGTAGAATTCAAGCTTGATGGTGAGAGAGTGCAAATTCACAGGAAAGACAAGAAGGTTGAAATATTTTCAAGAAGTCTGGAAAACATAACACATTACTATCCGGATGTAGCCGAAGTCTCAAGAACCATTAAGCTAACAAATTTTATTATTGAGGCCGAAGTCGTTGCTACAAACAAGTATACAGAAGAATTCCTCCCATTTCAAGAACTAATGCACAGACGCAGGAAATATGATATAGCCCGAAATGTGGAGAACTATCCTGTTTCTGTAAATGTTTTTGATATCCTCTGGGCATCAGGCAGAGATAAGACAAAACTACCATATTTGAAACGAAGGGAGTTATTGAAAGATATTATTACTAATTTAGATGATCGCAAATTGACGTTAATACATCAAAACATCGTAACTAGTGTAGAGGAACTTGAAAAATTCATGGCCAAATCAATTGAATTTGGCTGTGAAGGTCTAGTCGTTAAGCAAACTGATAGTCCATATCGGGCAGGAGCTAGAGGATTTGCTTGGACAAAAATGAAAAGAGAATACAGAAGTGAATTAGTGGATAGTTTGGATCTAGTAGTTGTTGGTGGATCTCATGGGAGGGGAAGACGAGTAGGCAAATACGGTGCCCTGCTACTTGCTATCTTTGACAAGAATGAAAATGTTTTCAAAAGCGTGTGTAAAGTAGGAAGTGGATTTACAGATGAAGTCCTAGAAGAACTGTTTAAAGAATTAGGAAAATACAAGATTCCAAAGAAACATGCCCGAGTTTACTCGAAACTAGAAATGGATACTTGGTTTACACCCACTATAGTAATTGAAATTGTAGCATCTGAGATAACACTGAGTCCTGAGTATGATGCGGGCATGGATTCTATCAGAAAAGGTTTTGGATTGTCATTGCGATTTCCAAAATTTACCAAGAAAATACGCCGTGACAAAAATCCACAAGATATAACGGATGAATCTGAACTTATTCAAATGTATAGAAAACAAAGGAATATAAAATTGTAATCTGCAGTAGTTCTATTCGGTGACTATTACTTTACTAGTTTGCTGGTTTTGCAGTTACAACAAGTTTGAAATTATTCAATATATCTTTACATCTATTTCTGATTGTTACTTCAGTAACGCCAGCAAAATTGGAAACGTCTATCTGAAGAAGATTTACTCCCAGGAGTACTGACGCAAGATAAATGTATGCAGCAGCTAGTCCGTTGGGTGCTTTACCGTCTGAAAAGAAATTATTGTTTGTTTTCTGGGCAATTTCAAGAGCCAACCGTTCAATTTTAGTATCTATTTTTGCGATATTAGCAAGTTTAGAAATATAATTATCAATTGCAAATATTGATGGAGCAGTGGAGCTCTGAGAATAAGAAGATGCATTGTTGATTGATTTAGGATCAGCACCTGAAACCTGCGGTTCTGAATCGTCAATGATAAAAGAGATATCTGTTTTATTTTTCGACTCATCTATTTTGTTCATTTCCATTACCATCGATCTATAATATCTGGATGCTAGTTTTACACTTGATTTGTCGAATTCTGATATACCTGCGGCTTGGACTATTTCTTCTATCGATCTAACGACGCCACATCTTTTACAAGCCAAATAAATGGTGGCAGAAGCAATACATGTAATAGACTTTCCCTTAGCCTTACTATTGTTCTCAAAATTCCGATAAATCATTGAGGCAGTTTCAGTTATGGTTTTTCGGAGACAGAGAACAGAACATACTTCATTAATTTTTGAAAGAACATTTGATAGTCTTCTTTCTTTTGAAGAATTAACTCTTAGTCTGCTATGCCATTTGCGTGACCTATTCATGAGTTCAACATTTTGATAATCTATAGCTCGGCCACTATAATCTCTTGAACTGTTTCCTATTTCAGTTCTCAATCCAAAATCATGGAGTGACAAACTTGTCGCGCCGCTTGCCCTTGTATTCTTATTTCTTTCTTCAAAATCAGTTGAGTTGCTTTCGGGTCCGTAGTAGTCGACCTGCTCCATAACCACACATCCACACTTATGACACACATATTCACCCTTACCATAATCAAGGATTATCTTGGACTGGCATTCTGGGCATTGTGAGCAATATTCTACAGACGTCATGCCATTTTTCTCCTTTTAGTTCTGTTTCTTTTTCTTGACGAGTTAAATTGATGATTGAGATTAGGTGCTCTGTACACTTTTCCCCCCACAGTATACTTTGAATTTAATGTTGGCATCACCGACGCATATGGTGATTTGACTGAACCAATTAATTCAATAATCTTACCAATCCTTGAACCATTATTATCAATTAGGGCCTGGCCAATCAAGTTGTGATTAGTATTCTCTTCAACTTTGACGATAAGTCTTCCACTCTTGGCCATGTGGATAATTTCACCTATCATTTCCATAATGTATTAACACCTTATCACACACTCATTATCATTTTAATCTGTCAATAAAAGTTAGTTTCAAGATAAATAAAATCTATCATTATTCGAATTAGAATTGCATTTAGGGATGCAGGGACCCATAGAACCTTGCTAATGCTTTTGTTGTCTTTTCTCAAACATCTTTTTTGCAATTTGATTAACAACGGTTGTTTTTTTCTCCTTTTTTGAGATCATGATATATCCTGACTTCACAAAGGCCCTTCTTGGATACCTCGCTTGATTATTAGTATCTTCTTCCGAAAAATCTAATTCTAAAGTTTCTGATGCACCAATTAGCTCTTGCATTGTAGGATCATAAACCGAAATATTTTTACTTACTTTTCGTCCTTTCTTTCTTGACAAGTTCTTGTTAAAATAGTCTAACCACACTATCTGATGATCGTAGTCCTTCATTATCGACATTATGTTTTTTCGTATAATTAATTATTTTGAATCTGTAATGAGATAAATTTGCAGTATGCGCTGAAAATCATCCTCACTTTCATCAATGTGAGGCTTAGGCCCCAAATTTCAATCATTTTATATAACCAGAATTCATTACCAAAAATGTCCCGCGGTAGCTCAGCCTGGTAGAGCTTTCGGCTGTAGTAGTCGGCAGAAATTGCTAACCTCGTGAAACAGCCTATCAGGCTAACATTTGCAGCGACCGAAGAGTCGCAGGCTCAAACAGATTTGATTTCATGGTCTTCTGGAGTAAATCCTGCCCGCGGGATACACTACTTACCTTCATTGAAAACATCCTCGATTCTAATTTAATTGAATATTTTAGAGCCGTGAAGACTTTTTCTCTGTTATTGTTAAATTACCCATCTGTGAAATACCTGTATTGACCATCTCCGGACATGTTGAACCGCACATCAAAGAATCCAGTCACATTCGAGATTTTGTATTTGGGTTTGGTGATGGAATAAATACGTCATTGGGAATAGTGGCAGGGGTCGGAGGAGCAAACAGCTCTCCTGATTTTATAATATTAGCCGCGCTTGTAGGAATGTTTACGGGTGCAAAAGCAATGGCAGTTCAAAACTATTTAGCCGTAAAGTCACAAAGAGAAATTCTAGAATCTGAGATAAAAAGAGAAGAATATGAAATAGAAACATATCCTGAAGAAGAACGGTTAGAAATTGAAGAAATTTATCGCGCCAAGGAATTTGACGAGGATCTGATAAAACGTGTCTCAGAAAAGATCACATCCAATAAGAAAGTGTGGCTTAAAACAATGTTAACCGAAGAATTGGGATTGAATTTGGATATTGTGGGTAACCCTATCAAAGGAGCTCTTATAATGTTTGCATCATTTATTATTGGTG
>JACMIO010000047.1 GCA_014381105.1 bacterium
TCAGGGTTCGAGAGACGCTGCTATTCGAGCCGAACCCGGAAACCTTCGCCTCGCTAAAACAAAACTGCAATTTGAATCCTCGGTTAAAGTTGCTTTGCTATTCCATCGCTTTAAGTGATGTTGAGGAGAATCGAAAACTGTTTATTGGCTGTCCGGCCAACACCGGTCAATCCCGATTCGAATCGAATATCAAATCTAAAGTCTGTACGCGATATGTTAAAGCCCATCAATAGTACATGCAAAAGCTGTGGAATTTTACTAAATCCATTTGATTTTGCAATTTCAGCTGAAAGAAGGTATGAGAAATTCATTTGAGTTAACCGAAATAGAAGATATTGCTCTCATCATCCAAAGGTTTGCTAGGCGAGTGAGAGATTGATTAGCGCGTTTTCACTTTACGATCTATTAGGAACTATGCACTCGAATTCATTTTCGTTTTTTATTTTATAGTAAGAATCTGCATGATTAGTAAACAATCCAACTTCAACAACACCGGGAATGCTTTTTAGGTCCCTTTCAGTTTCAACAATACTATCATAATCTGGTAACAATGTATCGTAAATGATATTGCCGTTCTCTGTTATGAATGGATAGCCTTTATCTAGCATCCGCATCTTTGGTAAAGCTCCGATTTTTTCAAGTTGTTTCATGACAAAGATTCTTCCGAATGGAGTAACCTCGATTGGGACTGCCATCGTAAATTTGTCAACAAATTTGTTAGACTGTGCAACAATTACAAATTTTTTTGACGATGCTATCAATATCTTCTCTTTTAATAGAGCACCACCTCCTCCTTTTATCATGTTAAAATCAGAATCTATCTGGTCTGCTCCATCTATGACTACATCAATATTTCCGTCATTTTGATCTGCTATCTTTAAGCCTAAAGATTCAGATACGACTCTTATTTGAAGGGAAGTAACTACGAATTCTAAAGTATCTTTATAATCCAAGTGTGAAAGATTTCTCACAATTTTTTCAACAGTGCTTCCACTTCCTAAACCTACGGTACTTCCTTTGGAAATGTATTTCTTGAAAAAGTCTTGAGAGAGAGCGATATATTCATTATCATTATGAAACGGGCTATCAACATTGCCTTGATTCATCTGGTTAAATTGAACTATCCATATCTACTTTAATCTTTACAAGGAGACTGGATTTTACAATGTCGCTTCCGAGCTTTTTATTTTCCAGAATCAAAAGCATATAGGCAATACTTAGTATGGATGAATTGACAACGAGTATATATACGAAGCATCAATGAATATTCCTACAATGTCTGAAATGAGTGGCGCTAAAGCTCTTATGACTTCCCTGGAAAAAGAGGGTGTTGATATAGTCTTTGGACTTCCGGGTGGGGCAAATTTGCCAATTTATGATGCCCTGGTTGACGCTAACTTTAGGCACGTTTTGGTTAGACATGAACAATCGGCAGCTCATATGGCTGACGGTTATGCCAGAATAAAAAGAAAAGCAGGAGTATGTCTAGCAACATCTGGACCTGGTGCAACAAACTTGATCACCGGTATAGCTACAGCCTATGCGGATTCTTCTCCGTTAATTGCAATAACCGGTCAAGTACCACTGAACATGATAGGAAAGGATGCTTTTCAAGAGACTGATATCATTGGAGTTGCTAATCCGTGCACAAAATATGCGTTTCAACCAAGAGTTGCTACAGAAATTCCCGAGGTTGTAAAAAAATCGTTCTATATTGCAGAGAGTGGTAGACCAGGACCAGTTCTGATTGATATTCCAAAGGATGTGCAACAGGATGTTACTGAAATTCAATTTCCAGATTTAATTAAAGTAAGAGGTTACAAACCAGTTGTAGATCCCGATCTGTCAAACGTTGGAAAGGCAGTTGAACTATTAGTTTCTGCGCAACGTCCAATTATAATGGCAGGTGGCGGGGTTATTCTGTCTGGTGCTTTCTCTGAACTTCAGGCAATAGCAGAGTTAATTATGGCGCCTGTCGTTACTACCTTTAAGGGAAAGGGCGCATTTCCTGAAAACCATCCCTTAGCGATGGGACCTATTGGCATGCATGGTCATGCTGAGGCAAACAGAATTATCCTTGAAGCAGATTGCATACTTGCTGTAGGTGCAAGATTTTCAGATCGTTCCGTGGGAAGGTTTGATGAGTTTGGTAAGGGAATGAATATCATACATCTTGATATAGATCCTGCTGAGATTGGAAAAAATAAATCTGTAGATATAGCAATTGTTGGTGACGTCAAGTCTGCGCTTCGAACTATGGTTAAGATGTTGTCAAAGAAGGCCATTAAGAACAGCAGCGACAATCCATGGCTAAAAAGGAGAAAAGAGTTAATAGATTATTTTTCGGAAAACATGAAAGATTATCCAAGAGAGATGACTGCCAGGAAGGCATTAAAAAAATTGAGAGAGCTGTTACCCGCTGAATCAATAGTAACCACAGAAGTTGGTCAATGTCAAATGTGGACTTCATTGCATTTTGATGTTATTTCACCGGGGACTTTCTTTAGCTCCACTGGATTAGGAACAATGGGATTTGGATTTCCCGCGTCCATAGGCGCAAAGGCTGCTAGACCAAACGTTCCTGTTGTAGATGTTGCCGGGGACGGTTCGTTTAACATGACTGAAAATTCGTTAGCAGTTTCTGTATTAGAGAATCTGCCAGTAATAGTATTCTTGTTGAATAATGATATGCTTGGTATGGTAGCGCAGTGGCAGAGAACATTTTATGATCGACGATACATGGGCGTTCATCAAAAAAGTTGTCCTGACTATGTCAAAATTGCAGAAGCGTACGGAGCAAACGGCATGAGCGTTCAATCAATGGATGAGCTGGAAAAGGCAATAAAAGGCGCACTCAAAACAGAAGTTGCAACGGTAATTGACATCAAAATCGACCCAGAAGAAGATGTATATCCATTTGTTGCTCCCGGTACTGGACTTAAGGATATGATAACGGGTGCATAGATAATGAGCTCTGGGGAATTCAAAATTAAACCATTGTACATCATTTCATCGTTGGTTGAAAATAAACCCGGTGTATTATTTAGGATAACGAATCTGTTTCGGGCGAGAAATTTCAACATTGAGAGCATTACGGTAGGTACTACTGAAAAACCAGATTTGTCAAGGATGACGATAACCACAAGAATAGATGAGGCCATACTTGACCAATTGGTTAAACAACTTAGAAAACTCATAGATATAGTGGAGGTCGAGGTTCTCGATATCAATAATACAGTCTATAGAGAATTGGCGTTGATAAAGATACGAGCCAAAGATTTTACTAATAGGAATGAAATCATCAATTTTGCAAACGTGTTTAGGGCTAATATATTAGATATTGGAAAGGAATCAGTAACTGTAGAAGTCATTGGAACTCCCGATAAAATAGATGCATTTAAGAATCTAATTATACAATATGATATTGTAGAAATGGCACGAACGGGTGTTTCCGCTCTTTCGAGAGGAGAGTAATTAATGGAGTCTCAAAAGGTAAGGATATTTGATACAACATTGAGAGATGGTGAACAGACACCAGGTGTTTCTATTACACCCGAACAAAAACTCAATGTAGCGATAAAACTGGCTGACCTGGGTGTTGACACAATAGAAGCTGGATTCCCTGTGGTATCGGATGGTGAAAAAGAAGGAATTAAGAATATTGTTAAACAGAAACTTGATACTGAAGTGTGTGTATTGGCAAGAACAGTTAAGGCAGATATAGATTCAGCCCTTGATTGTGGTGTAAATTATGTTCATACATTTATTGCCACATCAGACATTCATATGCAATACAAATTAAAAATGTCTCGAGAACAGGTCATGGAAAAAGCACTTTGGGCTGTAGAATATGCAAAGTCTCATGGATTAAAAGTTGAATTTTCCGCAGAGGACGCAACAAGATCTGATAGAAAATTTCTAATTGATGTCTTTAAAGCAGTAACTGATTCCGGTGCCGATAGAATTGATATTCCAGACACTGTTGGATATTCCACACCCGAATATATTACATCACTAGTACAGGAACTAAGATCAAAAATGAATACTCCAATAAGTGTGCATTGTCATAACGATTTTGGACTCGCTGTTGCGAACTCTATTGCTGCAATAAACTCAGGAGCTTCTTGTGCACATGTTACTATTAACGGACTTGGTGAGAGAGCAGGAAATGCTTCATTGGAAGAATTTGTTATGGCCCTACAGTGTCTGTATTCAAAGAAACACA
>JACMIO010000010.1 GCA_014381105.1 bacterium
CATTTCATTCCAGTTTTGTACTCTCAATCGGTTATTTATTTTTCCAAAGTTACATCTAAGCAGACCTGATATTTGTAGATAAAATTTAAAAGTGATTAACGTCATAAAATGGTAACATTCACTGGATTTCTAATTGTACTATAAATATTGGTAGGTCAATGCCTATTTTACTATTTTTTTTACGGGATTATCCTGCATGGGTATTCAATCAATGAGTTAAAATTATCTACCACTACCTGGTAAACCGATTCCCTTTAATGGAGTACGATAATCCGTAGTTATGTTAACTCCTTCTTTTGTAGATATGATAATCTTTTCTAATTTTGTTTCTGGTTTTATTGCACGAGATAGATAACATTCAAAAAAGCGATTGGAAGTTCTTGTGAAATTTTTTTCTATTCACATTGCTATCTTTAATACTGTCTATTAGAATCTAAATTCGTAAATTATTGGAACCGAAATAGGAATTGAAATTAGATTTCATGAATTAGATCTTTGAGATTCCTCTTTGGTTTTGGTACCAGCATCTTTATTGGATATCCAACACAAAGAATTGAAGATGGAAAAAGGTCCGTACCCAGTACTTCCCTAATCCTATTTTCATCCAACATGCCTATCCAAATTGAGCTTAAACCCAAAGCATGTGCAGCCAATTGCGAATATGCAGCTGCAAGTGTGGCGTCCTGTTGAGAGAATTTTCTGATCGTGTCTGGGGGAAAATTCAATTTTACCCTATCAGGGTTCATACAAAATACAAGTACTACTGGAGCATTTACATAAGGTTGATTGTTAGCAGCCTGCACTAGCTTATTCTTAACTTCTTGATTCTTTATATGATATATCTCAAAACCTTGGAATCCGCCTGCTGTAGGAGCCGTATCTGCAGCTGCAAAAATCATTTCAAGCTTCCATTCTTCAACATCTCTATTTTCAAATTTTCTCTGTGATCTTCTATTAAGCATAACGTTGAAGAGGTTTGTTTGCACGATGTCTTCTACGTCATGGCTAGGAACCTCTTCTTTAGGATATAGCAGCTGTGTATTCTTATCAGTAAACATTCTTGCAAAAATATCATTCGGAAAAGACACATACTTGTAATATCATTCAAGTTATTAAAATGGATCCGTTCAAAATACAATGATCTTTTAATAAAGAAGTGTTATTGATTTCTGATTTCAGCGAAACTAAATTCGCTCTTGATTAAATGTTTATAAACTATCCGTAGATTACCACTAAATGGTCAAAAATGGTTGGGAAAAATCAACAACTCAAATTCCACCAAAAACACCAAGGACTATCAGTAACGATGCTTCAAACATTCAAGAAAATCAAGTCACTATGCTAACAGAAAATATTATCAAAACCTTTGATATTTGGAATCAAATTACCCTTGATTCAATTGATATTTCAAAAGAGAACATAAAAATCTATACCGAAGCAATGACATCTATGGATATCTACGATAGAGATCTAATTAACTCTTGGAACTTATTTCTAATTCCATCATATTGCAAGTAATCAGAAGAATTTGTTACTAAAATAGATCTGCAGAATATTTACTTGATTATTTTGCCAATTTAATTTATTGGAATTGATTCAACTAATTGGGACAAGTCGATTCTATAATAATCAATCATAGCTGCATCGTACTGTTGAACTATCTCAATTGGTTCTCCCTTATTCTTTCTATTGGTAATTAGTTCCCTTTGAGAGTAGC
>JACMIO010000048.1 GCA_014381105.1 bacterium
CAAGGGACATATGAAACATGTGGAGATAAATGGAAAGGAAATCGCAATAGCAAACGTTGACGGAAAATTCTACGCTTTTTCCGATAGATGCAGTCATATGAATGCAAGACTTTCACGAGGAAACATTGATCAGGGCGTAGTTACATGCCCTTTTCATGCAGCAAAGTTTGACGTTACGTCAGGCAAGAAAATTTCAGAACCTGTATTAGAAATTCCTCCTGGAATGGAACCTTTGCCTCCGTCTTGGCAAAAATATATGGGCGTTGTGGCTCAAGAGATGTCTTTTATCAAGACAAATGACCAAGGGATATACGACGTTAAGGTTGAAGGTGATACTATCAAAATTAGAGTTTAGGTTCCGCCCAATCCTACCTTCTCACGTTCTTTTTGACCTGCTGAAATTCATTTATCTAACTATTATTATTTTTCACAAAATTGTAAATTAAACATAAAGCTGGATAAAATATATATATACAAGACATAAACAAAACGTAAATGAAAATTTTAGCTATTCTATTCATATTTATGGGAACAACTATTTTCGCTACATCTAATTACTTTTTAGATAACGTCAGTGCGTCTGATACTTTGGTTTCTATGGGCGGAAATGGAAGTTCATGGGATTCAATTTCTCCAAAAAATATTGAAATTATGGTTGGAGATAGTGTGACATGGCACAATCCCATGATTGTTCCCGAACCTCATACTGCTGCTTTTTTGAGAGATCCAAATTATTTTCCTCCTCCAGCAATTCCATTTAGCATCTCTAATATTTCTGAATTAAAACCAGTGCTGCCCGTTCCAAACATCGAACCACTGATAGTTGCAAATGAAAGCGGAGCAAATGCAGTAGTAGTAGATAATGCAAGGCATTATACTCCGGTAGCAATAGATTCAACTGGTAGTAACGTCACTTACTTGGAAATCAATCAGAATTATACTATGACAGGGACTGAAAAATTTGTAAATTCTGGCTGGATCTGGCCAGAGGGTCTAGCTCCTCCTGGCGTACCACCGATAAGCAGTTTCACTATCACATTTGAAAATCCTGGGACATATGATTATATCTGTGTTATACATCCCTGGATGACTGGGAGCGTTACTGTTACATAGTATAGTTATATAGAATATATTAATTATCCTTTATTTTTGGATATGTTCTAATTTTTTTTGACAGAATCTTAGTCTTCCGTAGAGAAGAACTACATCTTAGATTCTCAGATCCAATTTCCAAGAATCTAATGTGCTAATTCAAATTAAATTAAGTGGGCAGGACCATTTACGATAGTATGAAATATATAAAATGCCTGTCGCTAATAAGAATAATGTCAACCATGACTAAGGATGAGATCAGAAACTTTCTTTTGCAAGGGACTCTCACAGGTAAGCTGGGAACTATCAACAAGAATGGGACTCCTCACGTGGTTCCAATATGGTATACGGTAGACGAAGAGAATAATATTATTTTCAATACTGGAGGTGAATCAGTAAAAGCCAGAAACATTATGCGAGATAATCGGGTTCGTTTGTGTGTTGATGATCAAACTCCTCTTTTCTCATTTGTTCTTATAGATGGGATAGCACATATAGAAAGAGTTGAAACAAAAGAGACTTACAAATGGGCCAAGGCTATTGCTGCAAGATATATGGGTGATGACAAATCAGAAGCATACGGAAAGAGAAATAGTGGAGAAGGCGAGATATTAGTAAGAATCAAGCCAATCAAGGTAGTAGGCCAAAAAGATACCGCGGCATGGTAACCAATTGAATTGACCTAAATATGCTCTATTAAGACAGTGATTTTGAGATGTTTGGAAAAGAAAATAAAAAATCAAAATGGAAAATTGAATATGATGACACAATTTACAAGATTTACGATTGGAACGGAAATCTTGCAGCATATTTCTTTCCGAATTACGAATTGGACGAAACCACAGAAGAAGAGGATGAGATCATTGAAAAATTCAACAAAGCGCATCAAAGGGTTCGAGGAGGGAACATTCTTTTCCCCATGGCAAAGTTGAATGTACTCGACAAGGAGGAAGCAATAGACCTGGACTATACAATTATGGCACTCGGACAATGTCTGCAGCGAGTCAAAGTATGGAAGGAGTGGATACTAGAGAACTATATGAAATTTGAGATAACTGGAAATGGGGTGCATACTTCTAGAGAAGATAGGGAGATGCTTTCAATTGCACTTGGACTTGACTCAAATATTACGCTAGGAGAAAAAGAAATACTTGTTGCGTTAACTCCTTTACTGGATGAATTGAACAAAGCTAGCTTATTGTAA
>JACMIO010000049.1 GCA_014381105.1 bacterium
CTTTTGGTTGGATCAGGCGTAATAATATAAGTATAAAGGTCTGTTGATACAGAATTGCCATTAGAAATATAGATCCTGTAATAGTAAGTATTCCCTGGTGTCAGACCAGCAACATCAGCTGCCTGATCCGCTAAACCATAACATTTAATTGATGTCATGTTACCCGGAGTACCGGAAAAAACTTCGACTGCAACAGGGTACTCCCCACTACCAGACGACCCGTATCTTATAATATGCCTTTGGGCGACAGCAACAAATTTGAACCAGATATCTTTAGTGCCAGTTCCCGTACACGCTGGTAAAGAAAGTGTCGCACCAATATTTGAATAAACTGCAAATGAATTTCCACCGGTAGTAGGCCTTTGAATGGCACCTGCTGCTTCGTCGTTTGGAATGAAACTTGTGTTGCTATTAATGCAAATCTGGAATTTAATGTCGGTCCATGCATGCCATACGAACACCCGGATGAAATAAGTATCACCCGGAACAAGATTGTTTAGAGTTGATCCTTCATTAGTATTTATTCCAGTGGTATTTATACAAATTATAGAACTGAGATTTCCACAACTACCGCTATAGACTTGCATGATAAAGTCACTGTAACTCTCAGGATCCAAAGCTATTGTATGGGTTGAAGCTGTCGCTACAAACTTGTACCAAACATCTTTGGCCTCGTATCCGGTATTAATACAAGGAGGAAATGATTGTGTTGCACCTATTACATTTGCATTATAAACAACAGAACAGGAATTATCTCCATTTACAGTCAGTTCTATGGCGGTACTACACTCGTCATTGGCATTAGAACCCAGACATAAAAATACGCATATCAGAAAGCCAATAATTCTTTTCATTTGATGATTTTTCTTACAGTTTATAGTCAATTCACTATCACGTGAGGTAGCTGAATTAAACTTCATGAACTCTAATACGCAATTGAATTCTTTGTCCGCCTTGGAGAATTAGTTTTGAAGTAATTCAGAAAACAGAAAAGTTGATTTTGGTTAAACTAAGGATCCAATAGTGTTCTTCAAAAAGCGACTATCAATCCTTGCTTTAAATTAAAACAGTTGATAGGAACCATGGGTGATGCCTGGATTGTCAGGAAGGTCATTCAAAGGATGCGTCAATTTAAGTATTTTTATTAGATATGGCATCTTCAAATAATTCCATACTTACTTAAATTCTTCCGTCGATGAAATTTCAACTTTACAGATGAAATAAAATTAGCGTAACACTCGCATCCATTGTGACCATAAAGAAAATTGATTCAACTTTTTACTTCTTAGTCAATTTGAATGTCAACACTTCATTTTTGTTTTGCAACTGTAGTAAAAAAACACCTGCCGGAAGGCTGGATATATCAATTCGACGTTCTATCAGTTTACCTCTCTTTACCAATCTTCCATTGTAATCAAATAAGCAGTACATGTAATCCTTGCCTGCTCCGGTACTCACAACTATGTTGTTCTTCGCAGGGTTAGGCGAAATCGATACTATCTGATTATTCTTAGATACGCTAACTATGGAACTGTAGTGGAATCCACCATCTAAGTCAATCTGTTTCAAACGATAAAATAAACGACCTTCAGTTAGTCCTAAGATGTTGTGGGAAAATA
>JACMIO010000050.1 GCA_014381105.1 bacterium
ATATGTCCCTGAAATAGAAACGATTCAAACGGGGATTGTCCCTTGTTTTGCATTATCACATTTTCCATCAACAGAGTGTATGCCCATCCCCGAGTCTGATCTATCCCTTCCGTGAGAAATTCAGCAGGTATCAGACTCTTGTACTCATCGTCCGAGAATCCCGCATAAGGCGAAGCTCCACTGTTGTGCCATGTGTCAAGAACGAAGGGTTCCCGAATCATAGCAATGTTACACCTTGAACAATTAATCACGACGTTATCAATCCATGGTCGATGCAATTCAAAATGGTCTCCGTCGGGCAACTTTGAAGATCTCTTGATAATTTCATTTCTGGAAAAGAGAGGTTCCTTCATGCCACACTTGGTGCAATTCCATATTGGAAGAGGAGTTCCCCATACTCTTTCTCGCGATATGCACCAGGGTACCTGTTCCTTAATAATTTCTACAAACCTGTTCTTTGGAGATTCAAAAAAGAAGTTCACATTTGAGACGGCGTTTATAGGTTTATTTTCGAGTTTATCAATCATGTAGAAATATTCACGCCTTGCAAGCCAGACAACCTTGTGGCCTGAACGCCAACAAGTCGGATACTGATGTTTAATTCGCCCCAACTTCAGGAATGCTCCTGTTTCCTTCATTTTCTCAACAACCGAAGTATCAGCGTCGCGTACAAATTTTCCGCTGAAAATACCTGCCTTGTCTGTAAATTCTACTTTATCATTTATAGGTACAAAAATCGGAACATTTCGCTTGACTGCTATGTCGAAATCCTCCTGACCGTTTGCTGGTGACAAATGAACTATCCCACTACCGGTACTAGCATCAACATAATTTTCAGCCACTACAAAATGTATCTTATTGTCATCACTAAGTTCCTTAAGTCCAGGTATCATTGCTAATAGCGGATGGATGTACTTTTTTCCATCCAACTCTACACCCTTAATGGTCCTTTCAACAGTAAAATCTTGAATTCTGAGTTCTGTCATTAAATCATTTAATCTGTCAGATCCGACGATCCACCTTTCGTTTTTAATTGAAATACATGCATAATCCGCTTCAGGATTAACGCCGATTAATTCATCAGTTACTAGTGTAAATGGCATGGTAGTCCATACCACTAGAAAAGTGTCCTCTTCCTTTAACCTCATTTTGTAATAAAAAGATGGATCCTCCAGAATCTTATAGCCCTGATTAACCTCTGCATTGCTCAAAGATGTTTGGCAGGAAGGACAGTACGCAACTACTCTAAACCATTCCCTAAGAATTCCCAATTCCCAAGATTTCTTAAGTACCTGCCATTCCCTTTCGATATAATTGTCCTTAAAAGTCCAATATGCTTTTTCATAATCAAAAGACATCCCAAGCAGAGCGTCTACTTTGATCCATTTTTCTGAATTTGTTTTGATTAGATCTTTGCATGCTTCTACTATCTTTGTGATGCCAACCTTCTTGATATTTTCAGCCTTACTTCCAGTTAATCCTAAATTTTTTTCTGCCTGTAATTCCACGGGTAGACCCTGGGTGTCCCAGCCTGCTCTGAAAGTAACTTTATATTTTTGCAAAGTTTTGTATCTGAACCAAAGATCTTTGATAATACGTCCTCTAAGATGACCTACATGCGGCTCCCCATTTAGTGTGGGAGGACCTTCAACAAAGCCGAGTGTTTTTTCATATGCCGATAGCTCTCTATCAATTAATGATTTCTTATCAATTTTATCTAGATATGAGTTAATTTGAAATTCAATTTCTTTTGGGTCATACTTTGCTACTAATTCCATTAATGCGAACCTCAGTTCTACTCTCTCTTTTATAATTTTAGAGCTCAAATCATTTTATACTACAATTTTTAGTTAGAATTGCTAGGTTATAATGGTTAAATCAGGTTCAATTTCTCAGTTTGTCGGCGGTTCGTCACTAACGAAATCATCGGGATTTGAACTTACCATACTGGTATTCAGCAACAATTTCAAAAATAGTTTTTTGTAGTTACGCTTGTAATAGAAAAATATTCAATTAATTCTTCTTCAAAAATGAGAATATTTTGTCATTGATAAAACTGCATCTCAAGATTTTGTAAGGTTTTGTGCGCCTGCAGTGGGTAGCTGGAAGAATGGGAATCCACTGCTACCTAGTGCGTATGGCATTTGTCCATTCCATTTCGTGATGGCCTGCCATTGAAGGTATTCTGGGCTCTCTCTTAATTGTTCAGTAATAATCTGTATGGCCTGAGATTCACCACTTGCTCTAGCAGCATTTGCTCTTGCCTGTCCTTCGGCCTGAGCTACAGTTTGATTTGCTACTACCTCAATAGATCTCAAATTATTTTGTTCAGTAAGAAACTTTTGAAAAGCGACTACTTTCTGTTCTATTTGGTCTGAAAACGATGAAGAGAATTGGAAGTCTGTTATGAATACATTCTGAACAACTAGGTTGTTAGCAGAAAGTGTTGTGCGTATAGCTTGAGCTATCACATCCTTGGCAGTTTCTCTCTTTGTTATCAATTCTTCGGCGTTGAATTTCGCTACACTAGCCTTGACTGATTCTTGTATAGTAGGAGATATGACACGGTCCTGATAATTCGCGCCTAAAAGCTGATATATCTTGTTGGTTTGCTGAGGGTCTATTCTATAGTTTAGTGCTATTGTTGTACGAACTTCCTGTAAATCCTTTGATGCCGCTGAAGAATCAGCTTGGAATTTCTGCGTACGTACCTCCATCTGGACGACTTGTTCTACAAATGGCGTGATAAAATGAAGGCCTTCTCCAAGGACACGGTCTTGGACTGCTCCAAGATGAAGAACTACGCCTCTATAGCCTGCTTGAACCGTTACGACCGCTTGTGATGCAATAACAATAATAATAATCGCAATAACTACGGCGACAGCGATTTTGACTTTGTTAACTGTAGGAAATCGGGGCATGCGACTGTAAGACATTGTCTAATTTACTAGGTTGAGTTCTGGTATAATAATCCTACCGATAAAGTAATCAGCTGCAGAACACTTCAGTCGGGACCTGGAAAAGAAAAAATTTTCAGGCGAGATTAGTATGCTTGTGGATTGACTGATGATTTGCTTATTACTATTTTCTCTTTTTCTGCCGCTTCTCACTGTTCATATTACTCGATAGGTCAGTCCCATCTTGTAACGCTCTGGTCTTTTTTTCG
>JACMIO010000051.1 GCA_014381105.1 bacterium
AATCATGAAAAAATCAAGGTTACATTAGTCTATATTTTATTCTCAGCCAGTTATCTTACAGCCTTAAGTCCATCGCAGGTCATGGGGACCTTAACAATAACATTTTCTCCAAAATTTTTTAATCGTAATCCTTCCTCAACTATTTCCTCAGTTTTTGTTGCAACAACTTCTAAATTTACAGGCCCTTTCACAATTTTTACTATTTCTCGCATTATGTCCTTTGGATGCCCTTTCTCCCTAGAAATCAGTGTAGGATTTGTTGTAATACCATCTACTATTCCCATATCAACAAATTTCTTTATGGATTCAATACTTGCAGTGTCAAGAAAAATTTTCATTTCTTCATTCTTTTCCTTGTCTTAAGAACAGATTCTATGATATGATCAGAGCTCAAACCATACTTACTTAAGAGTGACTCTATCTCGGTTTCTCTAGCGGATTCCCCAAAAGTATCGCCTACACCCATTCTGTTCACAGGAACGGGATGATTTTCGGCAGTAACCTCACAGACGGCACTTCCCAGTCCGCCTATAATACTGTGCTCTTCAATAGTAACAATTGCACCAGTATCTACTGCTGCATGATATACCAGTTCAACATCAATTGGCTTGATAGAATACATATCTATCACCCTACATGAAACTGCATACTCTTTTTCAAGTGTTAGTGCTGCATCTATCGCTTTTGAAACCATTAAACCACAGGCAATCAATGTAATGTCTGAACCATCTCTAATAACGTTACCTTTACCGATATCGAATTGTTCGAAATTATCATCATAAATATTGGAGTTTGAAGGACGAGCTAACCGCATGAAAAATGGCCCTGGAGTATAACTCAATAGCGGAATCAAATTTCGTACACATACAGAATCTGATGGAACAAGCACTCTCATGTTTGGAATTGATCGCATTGTAGAAATATCCTCTATTTGCTGATGTGAGGCACCATCCGGACCAACGGTAAGTCCGGCATGTGATACTACTAGTTTTACGTCAAGAAATGGATAACAGATTGCATTCCTAATCTGATCAAGGCATCTGCCAGGCAAAAAAGCAGCGTAGGTACTAGCAAAAACCACTTTACCTGCAATTGCCAATCCAGCAGCTATAGAAACAAGATTAGCTTCTGCGATTCCCACATTGTAGAGCCTGTTCGGAAATTTGTCTCCAAACATTTTTGTTTTTAGGGAATCAGTAGTATCGGCTCCGACGCAAATAATGTTTGGGTCCTTTAGGCCTAGTTCCACCAACGTTTTTCCGTACGCCGTTCTCATATCGGAAATAATGTTTTTGTCACTTAATTGCATGTAGATCCTCCTCGATGCTAAGTTCCTTTGCTAAAGGTATAAGCATGTTTTTACGAGATTTAATCCAATCAGATCTCATGTCATTGATTGTTGCTAATTCCAATAACTTTGTTTCAATTGCAACATTGGCCTTGTGTCTAAGCTGGATAATATTGGAATTGATATCAGGTGAGCCATAGACCGCATTACCTGCTACCATAATTCTGGCACCGGCGTCAAAAACCTGCTGGAGGGTTGTTGCATCAATACCACCATCAGCTTCGATAAATCCTTTATAGTTGTTACTTTTCAACGTCTTGACTATTTCTGCCATCTTGTCCAATGTATCCGGAATAAATTTTTGACCTGCAAATCCAGGATTCACAGACATTATTATCATAATATCTATGTTATCAAGATGCTCGATTATCCAAGATGGAAACCGAGTTCCGGGATTTATCGCGATCCCTGGACTGATTCCTGCTTTTAGTATCATTTTGTTAATCTCAACAAACTCTGCTTCACTGCAAGCCTCAACATGAACTGTAATAATATCACATCCTGCATCAATGTAATCTTCGACATGATTGATTGGTTTTTCTATCATCAAGTGTGCGTCAAAAGGAATGCTTGAAATTTTTCTCAAGTGCTTTATAGTATCTGCAAAAAATGAAGTTGTCGGTACAAATTTACCGTCCATAATATCTAAGTGAATAAGGTCAGCGCCTGCTCGCTCAGCTC
>JACMIO010000052.1 GCA_014381105.1 bacterium
ACACAGGAAACCAGTTTCATTATGCTGTATGCTCATGTCCGGGATGTAAAGTTTGCCTAGGGATTATGGCGGGATAGTCAAGAAAACAATTTTTTGTCCAGCAGACCAAAATCCGGTTTCTATTGTATTAAGACCTTCAGTTTGAAATGACTTTTACCTGAAACTTCAATATATTCTCTTAAACGAGTAGATTTCTAATCGCATGACAGTTATCTATAACGTTTAATTACCATCTCCTTATCAAATCTGATTGGTTCACGCGGGGGTTGTAGAGCCTGGCCAAATAACTAAGATTTGGAAACGCAGGACTTAAGATCTTATAAATTGGGGATCCTGTCCTTCAGGGGTTCGTGGGTTCAAATCCCACCTCCCGCATTCAAATATGGATATCTTAGAGTTTTTGATGAATTGATTTTGTTTCCTGTCAATTAGTCTTCCTTCAAATCGAACAAACCTACATTAATTACATTAATTAATTGAGCAATCAATATTGTTGATATCCATAAACAGAACATGTATGTGATTCTATTAACCATAATTATTGATAGTCTATTACACATAATGATAGTTATCAAATAGTTAATGGAGTTATAATTTCAAGAGTAAGAAAAAAGTTTGTATGTTATTATCTTTCATCTAGTACCTTTTCAAGAAGCAATTCTGAATAATTAAATATGAAATAAAGTATCACTAGTATATGGAGTCAGTTGGATCTCTGGACATAATTTCTACAACCTACACAAAGCTAAAAGACAATATTATCAAGTATCAAAAAATACTCGGCAGAGGTCTCACCGCATCGGAAAAAATTCTTGTTGGTCACATTCATGCTTCAGATATAAATAAAGAAATCAGATCAGGACTAGATTACGTTTTTCTTGATCCAGACAGAGTTGCTTTGCAGGATGTGACAGGTCAAATGACATTGCTGCAATTCATGCAATCTGGTCTCAATAGCGTGGTCGTTCCGACTACCGTTCATTGCGATCATCTTATTCAGGCAAGAACTGGTGGTGAGTCCGACACCAAGTTAGCTCTTTATGAAAACAATGAGGTATACAAATTTCTTGAATCGGCTTCAAGAAAATATGGAATTGGATTCTGGAAACCAGGTTCCGGTATAATTCACCAAGTTGTACTTGAAAATTATGCGTTTCCAGGAGGATTGCTGATAGGTACTGATTCGCATACGCCTAACGCTGGTGGACTTGGGATGATTGCAATAGGAGTAGGCGGACTGGACGCTGCCGAAGTAATGTCAGGAATGTCATGGGAAATCCTTTATCCAAAACGCATAGGAGTATTTCTAACTGGTAAACTAAATGGATGGGCGTCACCAAAGGACATTATTCTTTACGTGGCGTCCAAACTTACTGTTTATGGAGGAACAAACGCAATCATAGAATATTTTGGTCCTGGTGCAAGGACCATCAGCTGTACTGGAAAGGCGACCATTACCAATATGGGAGCAGAAATCGGGGCAACTTGCTCGCTATTCTCCTATGATGAAAAAATGGAAACTTATCTTCGGGCGACAAGACGCGAGGGCATTGCGGAATTAGCAAACAAACATAGAGATTTTTTTACAATTGATAGAGAGATAGAAGAAGAGATCTTAAAAAACCGAGAGAAGGCACTCGATTATTTTGATCAATTGATTGAAATAGACCTTTCAAACCTTGAACCATACATAGTGGGTCCCCATACGCCGGACCTAGCAAGACCCATATCCAAAATGGCAATCGATGTCAAAAGGAATAGTTATTTGGATACAATTTCTGTTGCATTGATTGGGAGTTGTACAAATTCATCATACGAAGATATGTCAAGGGCATCAGATATTGCTGTCCAAGCCAAATCAAAGGGAGTTAAAGTAAAGGTTCCTCTTCAAGTTACTCCAGGATCGGAAATGATTCGTGGTACTATTGAGAGAGACGGACAGATGAATGCACTAAAGGATATTGGAGCAAACGTACTGGCAAACGCATGTGGTCCGTGCATTGGACAGTGGAATAGATCTGAACTTAAGAAAGGAATACCCAATACCATTGTAACTTCCTATAATAGAAATTTTCCAGGCCGTAATGATGGGAGTAGGGAAACCATGAATTTTATTGGAAGTCCAGAATTGGTAATAGCATTAGCCTTAGAAGGCCGACTTTCATTCAATCCATTAACAGATGAGCTCACCGCGATGGACGGTACCAAATTTAAACTAGAGCCACCCAAAATTGCGCCAGAAATCCCATCAAATGGATTTGTGTATAATCAAGACGTGTACATTCCTCCAACACATGAATATCAAGATGTAGATGTACTAATAGACCCAAATAGTTCCAGGTTGCAAGAACTTGAGCCATTTTCTCGGTGGGACGGCAAGGATTTTGAAAACGTACCGATTCTAGCTAAGATTAATGGAAAGTGTACCACCGATCATATTTCACCTGCCGGGCCTTGGTTGATGTATAGGGGTCATTTAGACAAGATAAGCGATAACCTCCTACTTGGCGCAGTTAATTCCTTTCATCAAGATCAAGTTGGAAAAGGTAAGAACGCGTTGAACCAAGAAATAGAATTGTTGGCCCATATTGCGCGCGAATATAAGGCTATGGGTATGAGATGGATAATAATCGGAGATAATAACTACGGAGAAGGTAGCAGTCGAGAACATGCTGCAATGACACCACGTTATTTAGGCTGTTGCGCAGTGATAGCAAAGAGCTTTGCAAGGATACATGAGACTAATTTGAAAAGGCAAGGAGTACTAGCTCTTACATTCCGCAATCTAGGAGACTATGGGAAGATATTAGAGGATGACAGAATAAGCATTTTGGACCTTCAGAATTTTGAAGAGGGCAAATATCTTAAAGGCGTTATTCATCATAGTAACGCTAATGATGAAGAGATCATGCTAATGCATTCGTATAATTCATCACAAATAAAGTGGTTCAAAGCTGGTTCTGCACTTAATTTAATGCGCACGAAATAACTATTTCTCAAAATTCTCATTATTGGTTATTTGCTTTCTTCCATTTTGCTATTAACTCAATAAACAGTTTATGCATTCTATTATCACCAGATAATTCGGGATGAAAGGAAGTTCCAATAATGTTTTCCTGTTGAACAGCTACTATTTTTCCATCAAATTTACTCAAGATTTGCACCTGTGGTCCTGCTGAAATCACTGAGGGTGCGCGAATAAAAATTCCTCTAAAATCGTTCCCTATTCCGGATATTTCTAGATTTGACTCAAATGAATCATACTGTCTTCCAAATGAATTCCTCTCTATCTCAACATCTAATGCACCTAACAATAATTGTTTCTTATTTCCGACTACTCTATCATAAGACTGTTTGGCCAAAACTATCATACCTGCACATGTTCCCATAATTGGTAATCTGTTTTGTAGAACTTTGTTTATCGAATCTAACAATCCATTCTTTATTGCAATTAGCAAACCCATTACAGTGCTCTCACCTCCAGGAATAATCAATCCATCAATTTTCATAATTTCGTCAGGGTAACGAACAGAGATTACTTTCCCTTTCTGGTTCATCTCTTCCAAAGCATAGGTTGCTGCTTTGATATTTTCTTCAACATCGCCTTGAAGAGCCAATACTCCAATTAGTAATTCATCATTCATATTGTTGGTCCTCTTTCTTGCATCCTTAAATCCAAATTCTTTGTATCAAGACCGAGCATTGATTTTTTCTCATCAATCATTTTTTGTGCATCAAGAACTGTCTTGGGATCATCATGATAGGTAGTCGCAATAACGACGGCCTTGGCTCTTTCAAGTGGATCTTCTGCTTTGAATATTCCTGATCCTACGAAAATTCCGTCACAACCAAGATTCATTAGTAAAGCGGCATCTGCTGGTGTGGATATGCCCCCAGCAGCAAAATTTACGACAGGAAGTCTCCCTAGCCTCCCTGTTTCCTTAACTATTTCAAGAGAGGATTGAATTTCTCTTGAAATCTTGATTAGTTCTTGATCATCATTATTATCATAAATTCCCTTCAATTTCCTGATTTCATTATTAACCATACGTATGTGAGCTACTGCGTGTGAAACATCCCCCGTACCCGGCTCTCCTTTTGTTCTTATCATTGCAGCACCCTCCTCTATCCTTCGTAAAGCTTCTCCCAAATTCTTCGCGCCATTCACAAAAGGAGTTGTATAATTCCACTTCCAAATATGCCTAATTTCATCAGCGGGACTAAGTACTTCACTCTCGTCGATCATGTCAACTCCTATTTCCTCGAGTATACTGGCTTCAGAGGAATGGCCAATCCTGCATTTAGCCATAATTGGGATGCTCACTGAATCTAATACCGCTTGAATTACTTTTACGCTAGCAGTTCTTGCTACCCCACCGGCATGTCGCACATCAAAAGGAAGTTTGTCCAAAACCATTACTGCCACTGCTCCCGCGTCCTCAGCTATTTGTGCTTGTTCAACATTCGTTACATCCATTATTACACCATGTTTTTGCATATGAGCAAATCCACGCTTTAACAAGGCAGTTCCACTTGTTGTCTGCTTGCCGTCGACAGTTGAAATCTTAATGCCCTTTGACAATGGATATGCACCTACTTGCGATATTGTCATCTACTGTTTTTCTTAGTTTACATTATTTAGATATTAGTCTTGCTAAACGATTACGGACCTGACCATAGTTTTGACTCTACGATTCCACACTTACATGTCGATGAATGTTGAAATTTGGCATTCTGTGACTCGATACAGATCCGACGCCAAACTAGCATGTCGTGTCATTAGATTAAAAGTTTCTTGTAAAAAGAACATCACATTTTGAGAATAGAACTAAATAGACATTATTACTTTAATATTGTCAAATTCATGATAGAACCTTCAGACAAAGCTATTCTGACAGCCATCTATATCTCTTCACTTGAGCCAGAAATTTTACCCTTAGAATTTCTAAAGAATCGAACTACAATATCAGATGATATGTTTGATCTAAAAATCAAATATATGATAAAAAATGGCTTTGTTGAAAATTCGGATCCACTCAGATTAACTTTCATTGGAAGAGGGTTACTAAAAGTTGTATTGATTGGAGGGGTTTTTGATATTGTTCATCCAGGTCATATTCATACATTAAAGGACGCCAAAAATCAGGGCGACGTCCTGGTTGTGGTAGTTGCAAGGAGCTCCACAGCACTTAGGATAAACAAACAGAGAAAAATATATCACAATGAAACCCTTAGGAAAGAATTAGTTGCTTCGATTAGGTATGTTGATTATGCAATCATTGGAAGAGAAGGTACCTTGTATGATACTGTCGAGTTTGTAAAGCCAGACATCATTGCTTTGGGGTACGATCAAATTCATACAGAAAAGGAGATAGCAGTCAATTGCGCAAAAAGAGGTATAAATACAAGAATAATACGATTGAACACACCAATACCTGGTTCTAAGAGTACCCAAATCAAGGAAGAACTTGGTCATTCAATTTATGATATATGATTCTGTCATATTTTCTGATGTCTTCAAGGTTACCTTAACATTATCACCGTTCTTTAAATTGAGTACTTTTTTGATATTAACGGGAGCTATGATCTCTAACATGTTGTTGTCATGATGTGTTCGTTCAAGAATTAACAGGTCTGAACGAATATTTTCGTTCCCATTGATAACAACAGGATAACACTTGACCCACCCGTAAGTTCGTTTAGAATCGCTAAATCCATCTATGAAATGATAACGGAAGCTTTCAATTTTTTCTCTATTTTCTAAAGACAAAGCATCAACTATGCGAATATTGAGAGTGCCTGGGTATGGAACATATCCTATCTTCTTCTTAAACTGCTTGCGGTACCCATCAAGACTCATGTAATATTTACCCTCGCCCATTCCGGATACTAGAGCACCATTAAAATGTACATTCCCAGGTGATGAATTTAACGCCATGTAAAGAAATTCTGACATTTTTTTGACAACTGAAAGACCTTCGTCTGTTACTCTAATTAGGTAACCATGTCCTTTCTTGACACGTTCCACGTATTTTAATTCCTGTAGTTCCAAAATTACCTTTGATGCTGCTTGTTGTGATTTGTTTATTTCAATTCCAATATCAGTACTGGTAAAATCAATAAAATTGTCCTTTGCTCCCTTAAGCAGTAGTTTGGCTAGTGTTATTACATATTCAGACTTTATATCTTGCATCGTTCTTTAGTTGCCAATACCAATCTGATCGAAGGTCCTCACAGTGATTTCTGGCGATTTTTTCAATTCAGCCATTCTATGCCCCACTACATATTCAATTCCGGCCCTGTATGCAGCGTCTATTAGCCGTTGAGTGATAATTCCGTCCATCACCAAAAATCTAGCTCCTTCTAAGGAATCCAATCTTTTGATTATTTCGGATACTGGTACCTTCAATAGTACCTGCATGGAGTTATCTAGGATCAATGCTTCTAAAGTTTCATTAATTTGAAGATAGACTTCCTTTACTGCAGAGGTTATTTGAGGATCATCATTTAGTTTTTCAGCATTATTCAAATTGGACGGCTCCTGATAAGCAGAATTATTGCTTTCATAGGGTTTTGATTTCTTTACACCTTTCTGATGTTGAACTGGAGCTTCGTATTGTTCGACCGTCGGCTCAACAACTTCCTTTAATATTTCGGTAATTTCCAATGGAGTGCATTCTTCCACTTCTTTACCAGTTGGGGCTCTTAGAACTTTATCAATCTTTACTAATCCTTGCAATTCTTTTAAAATCAAGTCGGCAGCTCTGTCACCATCTAGAAATGCAATAACCTTTCTTCCTGATGTCAAATTGGTAATAGTTTCATCAATTTTTGCACCTTCAATAGCAATCGAATTGTCAAATCCTGCCCGCAAAAGATTAATGACGTCAGCCCTTCCTTCGACAAGAATTATGACTGGAGATTCGAATACTCCGGTGCCACATGCAAGCTGAGCCTTTCCAAAGGAGGTGAGTTTTCCGGGTTTACTTGCGTCGTATACATCACGCAACATTTCTTCCCCTTCACTAATTGTCTTTGTAGCCCATTCTTGGATTATTTTCTTGGCTCTATCTACGATAACTTTCTTTTTGATAGCTCTTATGTCATCTATTCCTACTAGCAGAAACTTACCCTGAAATGGTCCAACTTTATCTATGCTCTCAATTGCAGCAGATATTAATGCGGCGGTGGATATGTCAGTGCTCATGGGTAGCAAAGCATCGCCCTTTGTTGTATTGGATTTGGTATCAACATTTACCTCAATTCTGCCAACTTTTGATACCTTCTGCAGCTCGTTCAGATTCATCTCGGGGCCTAGTAATCCCTCTGTCTGACCGAATATTGCGCCAATTATGTCGGCCTTTTCTACTATCCCATCAACTTCGAATTTAAGTTTAACATGATATTTTACTATACCAGTATTAGGCAATTTCAAACCCTCTTATTTGTAAATCGATGGTAATCTTATCTTGCTTGAATATAAGTGCTTTGACATAATATTCAAAAGTTTTTCATATGATTTTTTTTCTCAAGTCCAGTTTGAAATTTTATACCCTTTGTAATCTGGCTAACTTACGAAAATTTGAACTCAGTTCTAATTCGGAAGGGGTCATTTTTCAAGCAGCTATGTTAGATTTTACATTGTGGAGTACAGTAAGAACCAAAGTAGCGTTCTAAGGTGCAAGAAAAGATTAATTATGTGAGCCTGAGTTCACGTACTAAAGAATGTCTGATTGGGATCTTAT
>JACMIO010000053.1 GCA_014381105.1 bacterium
AGTGATTCTAGAGCCTGACTCATATTCAATGCTCCTTTGTTTTTTGCAAAATCCTCTAATAGACCAATCTCTTCTTTTGAAAAGCAAATATACATTTCTCGTTTTAAATTAGGCATATTTTAACGACTGTCCGGAATCTAATATATCTTTCTATGCTGTGATGATGTTTACAAAGATACTCATGGTTTTATTTTGTTCAAATCCGAAATCCATGATAGTACTTCCTTCTTTTCCAACTTTGAAATCTCAACACTAGCCTGACTTAATATTGTATTTCCATCTTCGGGATAGGAGTCCAGGATAACAATCCTACTGATACCTACACTGATCGCCATTTTGCTACATTCAAGGCACGGTGCAAATGTCGAGTATAGAGTTGAACCCTTAGTGCTCCCAGTCCTGAAAAGTGCACATTGCATTATTGCGTTTGCCTCTGCATGAGTGCAAAAACATCTATCAAGATTTTCACCTGACTTTATCTTATTGTTCTGTTTATCTAAACACCTCGGACAACCGCCATCAAAACAATTCTTGATACCTGAGGGAGTACCATTATAACCTGTAGCTATTTGTCTATTATCCTTAACAATCACACAGCCAACTTGACGACTCAAACAATTTGATCGCAATTTCGCTATTTCAGCTTGCAGCATGAAATAAGTGTCCCAGTTGGGTCGGTTTTTCATCTTCTAAAGAGGAGATTTATGAATATTTAACATAATCGTTATGGAAGCAGGAGGTAAAAGGATCTGGTGGTAAAAATTGAGTTCATTCTTTTTCAAAACTTTCAACTGATCCTGTCAGACCCATTTCCCTCAATGTTTCCTGAAACTCATCTTTGTGCCCATTTACAATGATCCTCATTCTACCCAATCCATTTTTTCTGAGAATGTTTTTAGATTTCAAAAATTGTCTGATTTCTTTTGCTGCGTTTATTGCAGGATCAATGATCCTTATTGAAGGATACATAGATTCGATATGTGACCTGACAATCGACAAATGGGTGCTGGATAGGACCAACACATCTAAATTAGTATCCTCCAAACCCTCCATGGATCTAGAAATGATTCTAAATGTATAATCATCATCCTTAAGAAAAAGTCCTTTTTCTACAATCTCGATTATTTCTGACGCATCAAACTTTGTAACAAATATGTCCTGGGGAACCTCAATTTTGATTTGTTCATCAAGCTCTCTGCTTCTTATAGTTCCCTTAGTCCCAAGAATTCCGATATGTTTCCTTTTTGTCAGTCTTGATGCCTCTTTTAATGGAACTGAAACTCCCAAAATTGGAATTGAACTCATTGATTTTATCTTTTTCAACATTTGTATCGAAGGAGTAATTGATGCAACAACGATTAATTTTGGATCAAAATTTGATAAAGCGCTGACAGTTTCTGCCATAATTTGCTCAAGATCATTTACTGATTTTTGACCGTATGGGAAATTTTTTTTATCTGCAAAATAAATAATGTTTTCCTTTGAAATCAGACTTCGTATACCTCTGATGACAGAAAGTGATCCTAATCCAGAATCAAATACTGCTATTGATTTGTTATGAGTTATCAATATTGATTTTATTAACGCAATCCCAATTTATATCATGATTGAACATGTTATAACCAGTCATAAGGTTTTGTACATATATATTGATAAAATTGCCCATAAATCCTCTAGTTGTCTCCTTGCTCATAGCGTACTAGCAATTGGCCATCGTGTTGTTAGAACATCTTGAACTGTAAATAAGTACTCTAATTTTACCATCTACTGTATCAAGCCAAGATAAGTGTCTACTAGTTGATCATCCACCATGCCCTGAATCACTTTTGGGACACCGTTTGACAGTTTGATGTCCATTGCCACGGCGCTCAATGGTATTTCGAATTTTGATATTTCCGTTTCATCACTGGTTTCAAAAATTTTTTGTGTTGCACCTTCAACAATATTAAAACAGCTAATTTTACTTATTCTTCTAAATCCGGCACCTCCTATTCTGCCCCCTGCAGAGCCTTGTGATTCCTCTACAAAGAGTATGAAAACAGTATTATCAGTTTTTTTACTTAAATCAATATCATTTTTACATACTACAATTTTCCGTATAATATCAAGTAATTCTGAATCAAGAGACATGTCACAGATCACTTGTTTTGATGCTTCTTATTAGTTCCAAAATTGTGTCAACATCACTTGCTTCTGGAAACTTCTCTAGATACGTGTTAAAAAAATTGAGCGCCTCTTCATATTTCTTCTGATGGAGACATACCATTCCTTTGTCTCTCAGGCCATGTTGGTCATTCCCATTGATATCCAGTATCATTTCATTTACAAGCTCAGCACTATCCAAATCCTGACACTCAAAAAAGCTCGTTTTGAGATTGTTCAGCATTCTTATGATAACATCAGGATTTGAGGCTTTGTCAACCAATTTTCTGGTCAGGGCGATATTCATTTTTGGGTAAAAATGGTCTAATAGTTCCTTTAAAGAGTAATCATCCATTATTCTGCCTTCGTTAAACGGATCTATTATAATTTCATTTTCTTCTTCATCTAGAACATGTTTTACCATAAAGTGGGAAGGAAAATTTACTGGATAAAGTGTAAAGTTTAGTGATTTGGCCAATTGGATATATAATATTGATAGTGTTATAGGATTTCCCGTTTTTCTCTTTATTACTGTGTTGAGCAAACTGTTGGAAGGGTTGTAATAGTCATCCCTATTCCCTTTAAAATTTTCAATCTTGTATAATTGGTGATTTATTTTTTCAATGAATTGAGTAGGTCTAAATTCTGAAGAACCTTTGAGTGACTTTGCAACTTTCTTACCAATTTCTTCAATTTTTGCCAATTCATCTTGTATTACCAAACTATCATATGCAACAATGCGTGAGACGTGTAAAGCATATTCAGCTAATTTAGACGGATCATCTATTGCCATCTTACTGACAACATTGGTGTGCCAATCATTCCGCGCCGCCTGTATATTCTTAGTCATTAACCAGCTCAATTATTTGTTCCTTGAATATATAATTTTGATGAACAGGAAAAAACATCTGAACTGAAATTGTAGCTGAATTTGATCCTAATGAAATTCTCTATAATGGTTTGAACACGGGCATTAATTCAGGATGAGGTTAGCTTTTTATTAATTAAGATATACAAGATGTGGAGGCAATCAAAGTTTGGATATGACTATTGAGGATAAACATGAGCGACTCAAAGAAATAATAAAGGAAAGAGGAATTGTCATAAAAGATGTAACTTTATCTAGCAACAGAAAAAGCAAATTCTACTATGATGTAAAGTCCATTGTCAACGAGCCTGAAGGCGCTGCGCTTATCGGCGAATTGATGCTTGCCCAGATATTAAAGGTTGAACCAAAAATAATGTCGGTAGGAGGTCTAGAATCAGGAGCAATTGCAATTTCTACAGCAATAGTCTGTTCTTGCTATCATTCAAGACTGCCAAACACAATCTCAGGATTCTTTGTTAGGAAGGGTGTCAAGACATATGGCCTTGAAAAAATGATCGAAGGCATCGCGAAGGATCCTGTAGCCGTAGTCGATGATGTAGTTACAACTGGAAAAAGTGTTCTTGATGCAGTAACTGCACTTCGTAATCATGGTCTTAGCAACATCCATATTTTTAGCGTAATTGATAGAGAGGCAGAAGAAAATTTGCTTGAAAAGAACAACCTTCAATATCATTCATTGTTTAGACACTCTGATTTTTCAGCCCATATTGGCTCAAAACTAGATGAAAGTTGAAAATGGAGTGGTAAATTAATACAATGTCATTTTATTCTCTGGTCTAAAATTGCAAAAAATATTTGTTTTACTATATAGTAGTAATGAAACAAAATTCACTGCCAAATTTGCTTACTATTTTATCGATAGAACCAGATCGAATCCTGTATAATGCAGTTATTCACTCAGAGATTCTTCTACAACATAATTATTAGTATGTGATACTTCTGGTAAATCAGATATTGCTGGGAAAATGCGGCACATTTCTTCATGTTTCTTTATGAAGATCAATCCTGGCTCTGCAGTTCTGTACAATCCTGTGATCTCTGAATATTCCATCAGTTTCCTGTCAACTGCAGTCATCAGATAACGGGTTAATTGAGAATGAGATACGCCTGCATTAATCATTATAGTTGTTTTGTATTCCCAGTTTGAGACAGCTGCATTTAGGATCGCAGCCATGATTTCAATCTCTGAGCGATTCTTCATTTTAGAACATGAATCTAGATGCACATTTAGATAAAAACTAACTAGATAAGTATCACTATTTGCTAGATTGATAAATATTGACAAACACAAAATGAATTCTCGATTTGCAAGTTGTATGTCCGTATTCTTCAGTTAAATAACTATGAGTATCCGTCAATTATAACAAATTTTTTGTCCATCTTTATCTCTATAAGAGATACCAAAGTCAAGAATCTTTGAGAGCTGATTACCATTAAACACAGTACCATCCTGACAAACTAGTGAGCTATCGAGACAGCAACTCCCACAAATACCTATACCGCATTTCATGTAGCGTTCCAAACTTGCCTGCACTGGTATTGAATTCTTGTTGGCTATCTCTACAACGCCTTTCATCATTAGTTCAGGTCCACATGTATAGACGCAGTCAAATGTATTATTTCTCACTAGATTATTCATTACATTGACTGTTGTTCCCTTTAGTCCATAACTACCGTCGTCAGTACAGATTTTAACCGAAGAGTCACCATGTTTTGTAAACTTTCTTGCCATCTTCTCAAAGAATACTTCCTTTTTGGTTCTTGCACCCAATACTGTTGTAATTTTTAATTTCTTCTTACTTGCATAGGACGCCAATCTCAATAATGGGACTAACCCAGTTCCACCTCCGATTATCAATATTTTCTTGTAATTTTTTCTGAGGATGAATTCGTTTCCATATGGACCGCGCAGACCAATAAAGTCACCTTTCTTTCTCTCAAATAAGGCAGTTGAACCAATTCCAGATTTTCTAATCGTGACTGCAGCATAACCTTCTTTGGAATTTATCATTACACTCATTGGAATTTCTTCAATTCTTGGGATCCATATCATCAAGAACTGACCGGGTTTAGCAGAATAGCTCAAATCATCTTTAAAAACCAGAGTTTTGACAGTCGGTGTTTCGGAAACGGTTTCCTCGATCCGGACTATTCTTCTTTTATTAATACTTGTGTGAAATTCCAATTATCTCACCAATATTTTTTAGTTGTTTCTTTTCAACATATTTTTTTAGTCCTGTTGTAATTTGATTAAAAATTCTAGGTCCTCTTGATCCAAGAACACTACCTATTTGGACTGCAGATGCCCCAGCAATCATATATTCTACCACATCTTTCCATGAGGACACACCACCGCATCCTATGACAGGTACCTCAAGTTTTTTTGAGATTTCGTAAACACATCTTATTCCGATCGGCTTTATAGCATTACCAGATAGACCCCCAATCCGATTGCTCAAAATTGGCATCATTGTTTCAATGTCGATGCTCATTGCCCTTAGAGTGTTTATGGCCGTAATAATGTCTGCACCTGCATCCACAGCCACTCTGGCAAGTTCGACTACGTCAATGGAGCCCACACCTACTTTAACAGATATTGGTTTATTGGTATTCATTCTAACAGTCTTTACAATCTTGTTAACCGCTTCTGGATCATCACCTACTTCCATACCCATTTTAGACACATGAGGACAGGAAAGATTGATTTCATATCCAAGAATATTCAACGCATCAAATCCCTTGACCATTTTAGAAAATTCCTTTTCAGAGGACCCGACAAGACTAATGAAAATTGGAATAATTTTATTATGAGACAATTCTCTTGAAAAGGCATTTACCCCCGGGTTTGACAGCCCCACGGCATTGAGATAACTTCCACCTCCCAGAGGAATCACTGTAGGATTTGGATACCCTTTCATGGGCTTTACACTGATAGATTTTGTCACGACCGCTCCAATATTCTCATGATATAATCTTTCAAAGATACTTTGAGATATACCTAGAATACCCGAAGCAAGCATAGTTGGGTTTCGAAGATGTGTTTTATCTAATTTAACAGAAAGATTGTAGTTTTTATCATCAATGTCCAATGATAGATAAATAATCTGAATACTGGTAATTTAATCTAAATTACGACTTCAGGACGACTGTATTTATGCTATTGAGCGACTACATTTATTCAAAGTCCTATTCTAGTGTAATAGTAGTTTAACCATTTACTATAACATTGAATGCAATGGGATAAATCAATTGTTACACGTAGTAAAATTGGATGCAAACAAGTTCCAATTCCCTGATGATCATTTTCGCCATGACACTCAATGTCATTTTCCTTCTACTGGTTGAAACAACCGATTTTGCCAATGCTCAGCATAGCGGAAAAATGACTCTGACGTGCACTAGGGGTGGAAATTGTATTACAGTAATATGTATAGATGACCGACCTTGTGATGCTATGCAATTAAACTCGAAAAATAGCACGGGACTTCGTGACTTTTTAGAGAATAAAACGAGAACTGCTTTAATCCCAAATGAAATAGTATAACATCGTGCTAGCCAAAGTTAAATTTACATGACGTAAGTGTTATTAACTATTTTTTCATCTAGCACTTATGATGAGTGTTCGAAATATTGGTAATCGGAGCATGGGGGAATTATTAAACTCTCAAAAAAGATTTGCAATAATTCCCGTATCGGCGGCCGGAATTATATTTGGATTTGTACTTTTCGGCAACTAGATAATTCTAATCAAATCAAAGGTTTATGATACCAAACAAAAGGATCCATATTCCAGTAGTTCTTTCAGTTTATTTGACACCAATAATTCCCACGCGTACATTTTGACACGATGCAATGTTTCATATTTTTCCAGATTTCATTTACCTTAAGATTTTTTCTAGTGGGAAATGTTCTTGATGCTATAAAAAAAATTATTACCATTTATCTATTACAGACCTGATATAGAATCCAATTCAA